>JAJYFX010000314.1 GCA_021785315.1 Actinomycetes bacterium
CTTCCCACGACGTACTAATGACCGAACTGTTTGTAGTCGCTATGGGGATTATCGTGGGCACCGCTGGATCGGCTTTTGCCGTTAGACGGTATCTCGAGGTCTAAAGAAGTCCTGCGCGATCTCTGGTTAGGAAGTTCGCGGCCAAACAGGCGTGTGGCCAGCCGGCATCAGAAGGTTACTTGCTGCCAGGTTGCGCCGCCGTCGTGAGTCATTATGAAGACAGAAGATACCTGCCCGGCGTTTATGGCATTTCCTGCGACAGCAAATCCCTGCGTGTCTGTCGTAAATCCTAGATCATGGATGGGAGCTCCTCCATATGCCGAACTATTGAAAACAGTTTGCCAGCTCGAGCCCCCGTTAGTGCTCACGTAGAGAAAAGTAGCACCCGACGAGGCCGCTACGGCGATTGTCTTTCCGTCAGGCGACGCAATTGTGCTCAGGATTCCTCCAAGCGGTGGTTGAGCGGAGGCAGTAGTAAATGTTGAGAGATTCGCAGTCTTGACGACTGTTTTTTGCTGAGTTCCGGCACCGGCGTCGCCTCCGCAGGCAAGCACGATCTGTGGATCGGGCGAGCCAGCTGCCGGGCTTGCAAGGGCGACCATGGGATTTGTCGGAATGCCATTTTGACAGTCCGGGTTAAGGTGCGTCCAGGTGCTTGTACCATTTGCCTGATAGTAGAGGTCACCTTTGTTGTTATTTGCCGAAATAGTGGCCCCTTGAGGATTGGCAACTACCCTTGGCTGCCATCCTGGGGAAAAGACCGGCTGGGCCTGCAGCACAAAGTTGTCTTGCGTCGCAACGGAGGTATATAGCAGATCAGCTCCTGGTACGGCAGAGTTTCGATCGCCGGCAATCAGGTAGGTTGTCGTTCCATTGGTTTCGAGCGAAGTTACCCCAAAAGTGCTTGGCGCACCGGCAAGTGTAACCTTGTTCCAGGTGGCTCCGCCGTCGTGGGTGGCGTACAGGCTCGGACCATAAAGGTATCCGTCAAGTATGTTCACGAAGCGGATTCTCGAAACGGCCGCATTGTTCGTTGTCAACGTGGGTCCCTGCGCCAAAGCGATGTTTGGGGCGGGTATCGAGAGCCAGGTCTTTCCGCCGTCTTTCGTCCTGGCGATGGTCAGACAAGGGCTGCCCGTGCAGTATGAGATGCCTAATACGAAACCGACCTCAGGCGAAACAAAGGTGGAGGATTCAGGTTCGAAACCTGATGGCAACGGAGTGCCGGCCGGCGCCGTAATAGGTGGTTTGGTCGTGGTGGTCGAAGACGTAGTGGACGAGGATGTGGAGGAGGACGAGGTTGTTACACTGGGCAGTGCGCTCTTTTTCGATGAGCTGAAGCTAAAGCCTATTGCTGCCGCAACAATGATCACGACAGCAACCACAATCGACGCTATTGCTAGTGTCTTCTTTCTGGTCATGGCATTCCTCCATAGATCGCCTAAATTCATCCCTGCAAGTCCATTACTCATTTTGCGAACTCAACAACGTCGTCTTCACGTTAGTAATGAAGGCCTTATGGATATTTCTGGCCTATAAATTGCGACAAATTGGGAATTTCCCTGTCCTTAGGATAGCTGTCCTTGGCCGTTTTTTTCAGGCACAAAGCGTTGAGCCCGTCAGATTTTAATACCGAGCTGAGAAAATGGAGTGATGTCATGTGCATTGTGGCAGGTCAAATGCGATTAACCAGTGGGTGGTTCTTTTAAAAGGCGTTTTTGGGGTACTGTCGATGGTGTCGCCATTGTGCAAAGCTGAATAAAAAGGCATCAATGATGCTAGATGTCAGAAAGAAGGTTGACGTGACATCTGAGTTCCCAGTTGTTCCAATTTCGAATCCGCTATTCGACGCGCTTGCACTCGGCCAAAGCATTTGGTACGACAACATAAGAAGATCTTTGCTTAGTTCAGGGCAGCTGACCAGAATGGTGAGTGAAGACGGACTGCGCGGCGTCACGTCCAACCCATCGATTTTCGATAAAGCAATTGCGGGCTCCACCGACTACGAGCGGGCATTGGAAGAGATAAGGACGCAGGGCGTATTGGATGCGAGAGAAGCTTACGAAGAGCTTGCTTTCAAGGACATAGTGACTGCTGCAGATATTATGCATTCGGTTTACGATGCCAGTTCAAGACAAGATGGCTATGTAAGTATTGAGGTTCCCCCTCATTTTGCCCGCGATACTCAGGGCACGGTTGACGAGGCAATACGAATCTGGCAGATAATTGACCGACCTAACTTGATGATCAAGGTGCCCGGAACTGCCGAAGGGCTGATCGCAGCCAGAGCCTTGATTCGCCGTGGGATCAACGTAAATGTCACGCTGCTATTTTCGATCCAAAGATATGAAGAGACCGCACGGGCCTTTATTGCAGGGCTTTCCGACAGGCTCTCAGACGGGGAAAGTCTCGAAGGCGTCGCTTCGGTCGCCAGCTTTTTCATAAGCCGCATCGATTCTGCAGTTGATCCTCTGGTGAGTTCCGCGCTTACCGGCAAAATCGGAATTGCCAGCGCCAAAGTTGCTTATCAGCGATACAAGGAGCTCTTTTCCGGAGAAGAATGGCAGAAGTTGTCTGATGGGGGCGCTTCGCCTCAAAGATTGCTGTGGGCATCTACTAGCACTAAGAACCCCGCTTTCCCGCGCCTCCTCTATGTCGAGTCTTTGATTGGTCCTAATACGGTCAATACCATTCCTCCGGACACATATGAGAGTTTCAAGGTAAAGGGCCATGTTGCACCGACCCTGGAAGAATCCGTCGGAGAAGCCGAAAACACGTTGATTCGTTTGTCGGGTGAAGGCATCTCACTGCAGACCATTACTGATCGGTTGTTGGAGGAGGGCCTTTCCTCTTTTGCTGGGGCCTTTAACAAGCTGCTTGGATCCATCGAAACTTCGATCGGAGGTCATGTTGCAACCACATTTGCGCTTGAGGCCCGATTACCTGAATCTTTGTCGCAAAAGGTTCAGGAAATAACCGAGGAGTGGCGCGAATCGTCCAAGGTCGAAAGAATTTGGCTGCACGATCGCCGGGTTTGGAGCAGCAAGGACGAGGACAGGTGGTTGGGCTGGCTTTCAATTCCAATGGATCGAAGGTCCCATCCGCACCATTTTCGCCAGATGGCGGACATGGCAAAAGAGGGTCGTTTCCGCGATGCGGTGGTTCTCGGGATGGGCGGTTCGAGCTTATGTCCGGAAGCGCTGTCGATTTCGTTCGAGCCCGTGCAGGGGTTTCCACGTCTGAGAATTTTGGATTCGACAGATCCGGTGCAGATCAGGACTCTGGAGGAAGAGCTCGATTTGTCAAAGACATTGTTCTTCGTCTCATCGAAGTCGGGCACTACTCTCGAACCTAACATCTACGCTGACTATTTTTACGATCTGACTAAAGCTGCGGTAGGCGACGACGAGGTCGGCAAGAGGTTTATCGCGATAACTGATCCGGGTTCGCCGCTTGAACGGCGGGCAAAGTCGCAGAAGTGGAGAGGCATCTACCACGGCGTTCCGTCCATCGGCGGGCGCTATTCTGCGCTGAGTGATTTTGGAATGATTCCCGGCGCGGCTGCAGGGCTGGATGTCGCCGAACTGCTAGATCGCGCGGAGGCGATGGCGCACGCCTGTGCCGCATGCGTTCCGTTAGGTGACAATCCCGGCTTTGTGCTCGGAGCCATAATTGGCGCGTGCGCAGGCGCAGGGATCGACAAATTGACGCTCGAGACCTCTGGA
>JAJYFX010000315.1 GCA_021785315.1 Actinomycetes bacterium
GGGTTTGGCAAGCTCTGCGGCCGAAGCTATCTCGTCCGCAATAGCTACCTCGGTTGCTACTAGGGTTTTGCCGCCGCGGTCTTTGGTACCTCTAAGGTCAACAAGGGCTGCGATGCCTGCGCAACCCAGCGCTATGTCCGTGACGCCTTTTCTCCAGGTTCGCCCGAATGTGTCAGTAATTATGACCCCGAGTTTCAGGTTTGTCCGATTGGAAAGTTGTTGATGGATCCGCCTCGCCGAAAGATCTGGATCTCGCGGCAGCAGCACCGCATAGCCGTTTTTGACATTCGACTGGTCAATCCCGGAATTGGCGCAAATGTAACCGTGGCGCGTTTCAGTAATGAAAAGGTTCCCCCGTTTTCTTAGAACACGTTTGGCTTCGGAGAGGACAAGCTTTTCGAACGCTGACTGATCTTCGCTATCCAGTTTGACGACGCGACCTTCGGCTTTTGAAACTATTTTCGATGTGACAACTACTACGTCGAGATTCTCCAATTCGCAGTTCGCAAGAATGACGTCTGCAAGGTTGTCATGCTCGCGAATTTCGCCGATGCCAGTCGGTGCGAATATTGAAATCAAGCTTGGCCTCCCAAAACGGTGTTCAATGCCGCGGATGCAAGATTCCCAGAAACATCTTGGCTGGTCATTAAAGTGTCGGTTTGCACGGTCCTGATACCTAAGCGGCGGATTTGATCTGACAGGCCTGAGTCTTTGTCGTCGATGACCATCGCTGAAATTAATTCTTTGTAATATTGGGCCACGCCATAGGCGGACTGTGTCAGGCCGAGTTCTGCCATGAGCTTGGCGGCCGGACCTTTGACCGCTTCGCCAGCGATGATCGGCGAGATTGCAATGACTCTGTCGCGTTTGCGAGACAGGATTTCAGAGATTCCCGGAACCGCAAGGATCGGGCCGATGGATAATATTGGATTCGATGGTGCAAGGATGATTGCGTCTGCACTCTCAAGGGCCTCGCGAACGTTGGGAGTAATCCTGGCTTGGCCTGAGTGTTGGTAGGTGACTCGGCTTGCTACTGGCTGGTGCGCGTATTTTACGAAATATTCCTGAAAGGTAAGCTCTCGCTCTTGGCCGTCGATCAGCGAAGTTATGACGGTTCTCAGCGTGTCGTCAGTGACGGGTAGGATCCTGGGCTGGACGTTCCATCGTTTCCTAATTTTGTCCGTAACCTGCGTGAGGGTTTCCCCGGCACCTAGCAGCTGAGTCCTGAAGAGGTGCGTGGCCAAATCGCGGTCGCCAAGTCTGAACCAGGTTATTCCCCCGTAGTCTGCTAGGGCGTCCATGGTGTTCCAAGTCTCGTTCTCAAGTCCCCACCCGGTTTCAGGATTGATGGCGCTGCCGAGGGTATAGATGACTGTGTCGATATCGGGAGAAATATGCAGTCCGTGTAGGACTTCATCATCTCCTACATTGGAAATAATGGCAATCTCACTTGGATTTACTACCTGGCTCATACCCAGAGCAAATCTGGCGGCCCCAACTCCTCCTGAAAGTATTGCGATCACACAGGGCACCTTAGTATTCGCGTCTTCTTCGGCAGGTCGATTCTGAATTGGGTTTTACTTGCAATCTTTAGTTCAAGGCAAAGCAGGCCAGGCTCTATGATCATTGAGAAGGAATTGCGAGGACTCTGGGTGACAAGCCGGCCACAATTGAAGATTGCATATGAGGCAACTGCGCTTCTCGGCGCGCGAACCGGCGTAGGCGAGTTTTGTTACGGCGCCTTGGAGGCATTGAGCCGAATCCAGTCACTTGAGGTAAACGCATTTGCGATAAGTTTCCGCAGCCGCCACCTCCTGAAGAGCGAACTTCCCAATGGCGCGGGCTTCAACGACTGGATATTGCCTGCTAGGCCGCTTCACGCCATGTGGGGGAGCTGCAACTTTCCTAATTTGGAACTGTGGGATACAACCATAGATGTCGTGCATGGAACCAATTTTGTGGTTCCGCCAACAAGGCGCGCCGGGAAAGTTGTAACGGTGCATGACCTCACAACTGTGCGCTTTCCAGAGCTGTGCGATTCGGCAACACTGATCTTTCCAAAAATGGTTCAAAGGGCCATCGACGCTGGGGCATTCGTACACACGCCGTCGCAGTTCGTGGCTAACGAGGTGATCGAAAATTTTCGCGTCAACCCGGATAAGGTTGTCGCGATCCATCACGGTATACCAAGAATTGATCCTGAAACGGATTTAAAAAATGTCCAAGTCCGTCCTTTGGAGGGAAAGAAATTTGTTTTGGCGCTCGGGACAGTTGAGCCAAGAAAGGACTTTCCGCTTTTGGTTCGCGCCTTCGATGAGATATCGAGAGAGATTTCGGACTTGATTCTTGTGATAGCCGGCAAGGACGGGTGGGGCACTCAAAGCCTAACAAGCGCCATTGCCAGAGCGAAATCGAGGTCAAGGATCATTCGCCTTGGCTATGTAAGTCAATCAACCAGGCAGTGGCTGTTGAAAAACGCGGCAGTGTTCGCATATCCCTCGGTCTACGAAGGCTTCGGCTTCCCGCCGCTTGAGGCCATGACGTTGGGTACCCCTGTGGTTTCGACGAATTCCGGTGCGCTGGAGGAGGTTTTGTCTCGAGATTGCGCGATCCTGGTTGAGTCCGGTGACCTGGACGCCCTGGCAAGCGGAATCCTACAAGTCGTGTCCAATGGTTCGGAAGCCGCAAGGCTCGCGCATGCCGGGCTGGAACACGTGGGCAGATTTTCCTGGGATAAGTGCGCGAATGGGCTAGCTTCTCTTTACCGGCTTGCTGGTGGCAAATAAGAATGGGCCGATCTGTTACCAAGCGTGTGTTTCTGTTGGCAGAGCAAATGCGCAGCAAAATCCCTGGCGGCATCGGTACTCATACCACAGCGCTTTTGGGGTCGTTTCCAGGTGTAAGTGAAGAGTTTCCCGGGCTAGAGTTGGAGATCCTAGTAACCAGGGCCAAAGGGCCCGAGACCTTGGATAGATTTGGTATACCTATCCGTTACCTGACATTCAGCCATGACGTCTTTATGCGGCTCAGTGACCTCAGGGTCCCTGTGCTAAATCAGGGAGCTGGGATTTATCATAGTTTCTCCATGTTTATTCCACCGTCTATCAGGAACGGCCAGCAGCGGGTTTGCACAGTTCACGATTTGGCCTTTGTCAATCATCCTGAATTCTTCACAAGGCGCGGTGTCGCATGGCACTCCAGGAAGCTGAGTGATATCGTCAAGGGCAGCTTTCCCGTCGTGGCGGTATCCGAGCGTACGAGTGAAGCACTGTTGTCTCGTGGGATTGATGGAGAGAGGATTCGGGTCATCGAATCGGGTGCTGATCACCTTGGTACGGCGGACCTAAATGGTTGCAGGAAGCTATTGAAATCGCTGGGAGTGGACGGGCGCTTTATTCTCAGTGTTTCGACTCAGGAACCTAGAAAAAATCTTAATGGATTGATACGAGCTTTTGAACTGAGCAGGAGTTCCGATCCTAGTTGTCCCGAATTGCTGGTGGTGGGTACTCAGGGATGGGGCGCGGAAACCATTCGGGTTCCTGGCGTGCATTATCTGGGTTATGTGCCGGAGGGGATCCTGGTTGCTCTCTATCAGTTTGCTGAATTCCTAGTATACGTCCCCTTCGAGGAGGGATTTGGGCTTCCGGTTGTAGAGGCGATGGGTCACGGCCTGCCTGTGGTTGCCTCAGCCGTTCCGGCAGCTGCAGAACAAG
>JAJYFX010000316.1 GCA_021785315.1 Actinomycetes bacterium
TCCCCAATTACCCCGGTGGCCGCTTACGTTGAGAGCTATGGGTACCGCCAGTCCACGCCTAGTGAGGAAACCATCCAGCCGATGGGCATGCGACGAAAAGCGGCGAATGGTCATCGGTTTAATTCCTAGGCTTGACGCCACCTTTGCGGCCAAGACCGAAACCGATTCGATAAAGGTCAGGCATGTCAATGCGCGTGTCCTTTCTAGTTTCCAGCAAGCCAAGTCGCCGCAAATCGTCACGTACTCCGTCCCAGCTCTCAAGGTGTTGTGCAGGGAGATGTGTAGAACTGATGCTTTGCGGGCCACCGGGAAACTTTTCTTCCCATTTTTTCTTCACGTATTCGAATTCAATGGGTACGTTCATGCCACTCAAGGCAGACAGAACCTCAGGCACCCATGGGTAATCTTCGGCGATCTCCTGAACGCGAATCTCGGAGGCCTTCTGGATGCCGCGCTTGATGCTCTCGAAGTGCAAAGCATAGTCATGCTGCGCATAACGCTCACTGGAGTGTTCCGCCGCCTGCCGGATTGCGGCAAGAAAAGATCGTGGTGACGTCTGTCCACGCCCATCAGCCAAATGCCCAACAGACCATGTGTACGGCACGCCACGACGCTTGTCGCGCCCCATCCATGGGCCTGCCAGCGTTTCAAAAGCTTTCTTCTGCGCCTCGGACTCCGACTTCATGCCCGGCGCAACACGCCATACACTACCTAGCGCTTCGCTCTTGCAGATTTGGCGCATACGCTCCCCATGAGCATCCGGCGCGTTGATAAGCCTTTGCCAGAGCAAGCCATGCAGGTCATGTCTGGCCCATGCCAATTCTTCCTTGGTTGCAGTCAGCTTGGATGCATCCGGGAAGTTGAACACCGTGCGCTCAGCCTGATCTTCACGCAGGAATACCTTGGCATATAGGCCGGGGAAGGATTTCAACCAAAGAATGGTGCGCAACAACCCCCGCACGATCTCATCCATCCGCTGCCACTCTGAGCTTGAACGATCCAGCGCATCAAAAAGAATAAGACCCTTCCAATCTCGCTCAGATTGCATCAATTTCGCAGCTTCCTCTGGTTGGGATTTCAACCATGCCACGGTGTCTGGCCAGTTCTGGCTGGGTATATCTACACCTATCCGTCGTGCGATCCAACGCAGTACCACTGCACGCCACAAATCGTAGGCATCTCCATTCTGATTAAGAAAGACGGCAAATACATCTGCATTTGGATAACTGTCTATGGCTTCTGCGCTGCCAAAGCCTGCGAACACTTCGATACCCTGCAGTTCGGACGAAACCGTTCCGAGTTGAGCGCGAAGTGATTCGGATTGCAGCGCAGCTGTCCAGAACGATTTACCAACCCCTCGGCCACCGACAACGATATGTGCATCTAATTTCAATGCCTTGAGATGAGATGGGGGTAAATACAAAGTTCCAGGTTGCGGGGTTTCACCGAAGTTGCTGGTCTCCAATGGCGCAGCCAAGATGGCTTCGCGTAGTTGTTGAGTTTTCGTCATGCCGTTTCCTTCCCATCAACGGCATTGCTTACGCCATCGACCAATGCCCCAAAAATAGACTTCATCTCTTGGGAGTCGATAGCAGCAAGCCTCCCTTGCAAGGAGAGTAGCCCCGCAAAACTGCGGTGCCAGTTAACTGCCCACGGACGGTGTGGAGCAGTTTCATCAGCCTCATCGAAGTTCCAGCCTTCGTTTAAATCGCCAACCTTCCACGTACCATCAATGCTGGTGCCGACCTCGCCTATCTTGCTTGGCGCAATTTCATCGTAAAGCGTATCGATGAATACTTCATATGAATGCTCGCGCAAGCCCGTAAGGTAGCCAACTCGATCAAGCTCTGGGACGAGAGCCCCGACTACCTGAAACCGTTCGCGGATTTGTTCCGCGACACCCGCTCGCAGCCATTGCTCGAACAACATCCGATAACCGTTCCATGTCTGCGCACCTTCCAGTGCGAACAAGAGGATCAGATTGGCACCCAATTCGGTAATACATGCAGAGGAAATCTCATCAATGCCGGAGCGCGAGTCAATCAACGTCACGTCGGGCTTAATTCGCTCCTCCAGATTTTGCAACAAGCGATTTAGTCGAGACGACCACGACTCACGCGTTCCGTCCGCCTGCAATTTGGGCATCCAGACACGGCCCAGTTTGGTAATGTACTCGCCGTGATCTGCCCCATGGGCTGGCACGACATGAATTTCTCCGTCATGGGAAAGATTACTGGAGGCGACCATGCTTTCGAAAACGACATCCGCGTTTTCTACAAGGTCTTCAATCAGCCAATCGATGGTGCCGTACACAGGCTGACGATCTTGCGGCAACAGCGCGGACGACAATCCAGGTGATTCGAGATCGAGGTCAAGCACCAAGACACGCTTGCCCTCCTGCGCAAGACTCCAGGCCGTAGATGCCAAAGCCGTCGAGCGACCGACTCCACCCTTGATAGAGAAAAACACAACACGTGGCACGCCTTCCGTTTCTGGCGCAATACGTGCCCAGTTGGCCGCTGTTGCCAGCCGATCCATCACCCAGATATTGGTGAACTCCTCCATCAAATAGCTGGTTGCCCCTTGAAGCGCCTGCTCCCGATTGGTTTCGAAAAGAATTTCGGCGTTTTGCGGATAGGCGTGCTTGCCTAGACGTTGCATCAAGTTTGACGCCAGAGAATCCCACAGCTCGCGCTGCTCACTCTCTTTGATCCGCTCGGGCAAGATCAGACGCACGCGCCCGTTGAGATCACGATTGACGAGCAGCCAATCATCATCATTACTCAGAAGATCATTCAACGACCCACTATAAACTTTCAGCCACTTCTGAACCTCAGGCAAAATCAGATCAAAGGTCGGAATAGGCTCAGGAAACTGTTCAAATAATTTCTTTCTCATACCAACAGCCCATCCCGTTGTGCTTGCTTTATGAGTTCACAGATGGCCGCAGCCCCAGTTCGGTGAATTTGCACACCCGCATGGTTAAAGTTGGATTGATGTGCGTAGCGGTCACCAACATCCCAATTGTCAAATGGATTCGGCGTAGGCAGTCCGTAGCCAACGCCCTCCACTTTGCCGCTGCGGTAGCTCTCGAAGCGAGCCCATATATTGTTGGCGTGTATCCGATCCTTGGGCTCCGTAGGACTACCCGTCCCAGAAACAACAACCATCCCGAACCTCATCATTAGCCGTTTCAGCCCACACTCTGCTGCCATGCCATAGAGATGATCCGCGTTGGCGTAGCGCCCTGCTGAAAAAAGCCTTTCAGCATCGCTCCAATGACGCTCATGTGCATCAAGAAAATCCGCTTGCATTTGATTTAAACGAGGGAGTTAAGCCAGAAGGCTTGGTTGATTGTCTTGATCATGAATGAGTCCATTGTTATTTTGGTTTTCTCAGAATGTGGAATCGCAATACCGTACCGTTCACGGTAGCCAAAAATCAGAAACCATTGTAACTGCACTCTGCAGTGTCCACCAGTATCCCTGCTATGCTGATTACGTTGGTCATTAAGAGGCCGCTTTGTTTCGTGAAGCTGTCCGCTGTAATGACCCAACGAATCCGGTTCCACCAACTTTCGTGCTCGCCCGGACTTCCCCGGAGTCACCCGCTGCCCCAAGGCCGCCGCCATCTGTTCGGCATAGCGCTTCCCACCCAAAGCGAAATTGCCGTTCGTTGCTTACCGAATCGCATCCACCA
>JAJYFX010000317.1 GCA_021785315.1 Actinomycetes bacterium
GATATGCCTGGTAGAGCAGTCTTTAATACAATTCTGCGCAAAATTAACGAATTCTTGATTCCCAGAGCTGCGGCGCCTTCCTTGTACGAGGTCGGAACTTGCTTTAGCGATACTTCTGTTGTCTTGGTTATATATGGGACAACCATGACGATCAGGACCAGCACACCTGCTCCAAGCGAATAGCCCCAGTGGAAATGGACAACAAGCGCAACATAACCCACGTATCCGAGAACGATTGAGGGTATTCCAGCGAGAACTTCCGAGGCCGTTCTGAGGGCACTTCCTAAGGGGCCATTGGCATATTCGGCGAGATACATCCCCGAAAGGATACCTATTACGCCGGCAACCACCGTAACTACGACCACGATCAGAAGCGAACCGAAGATTTCATTTTTTAGTCCTCCCCCAAGGCCGGATCCGACTTGAGTTAGCACGCTCCAGCGCCAGCCGCGGGCAACCTTAGTAAAAAGTTGGCCTATTATCCAAATAGCAGGTCCGACGATGGCTAATAAGGACATTGACGCAAGCGTCCAAAGGAAGAGATCCTTTCCTTTTCTTCTTTTAGACGTATTTGCAACGCCGTTTTGGGCCAGAGGATCGATCACTAGGTTTGTCACTAGATTCCACGTCCTACCGGTAGGGCCGTCGATGAAACCTTGCGCACGAGCATTCTTGCTGCAAGATTCGTTATGAGAGCCATAACTGCCAGTAGCAGCGCGCCCTCGGCAAGGGTCTTTGTCGCTAGCCCTGTGGCATCGGTCAGGGCTGAGTCAAGCTGCGATACTATCGTCGCGGCGATAGTGGTCATAGGCAGGAAAGCATTTGATGGGTTTGCCCCGAGAACCGCCCCGGATGTCATAGCAACGGCCATAGTTTCGCCTAGGGCTCGCCCCAGACCCAGCACGGATGCGCCTATTAGGCCAGTTCTAATCCAAGGCAAGGAAATCCATTTGTTGGTTTCCCAGTCTGTAAAGCCTAAAGCTGTTCCGCCCTCCCGGGTGGAGCGGGGAACCTGTCTTAGCAGGTCACGCGAGGTCGAGGCAATAATGGGAATAATCATGATTGCAAGAACGATTCCAGAAGTAAGCAGCCCCTCACCATGTCCGGTACTGCCTTTTAAAAACCTAAATCCAATCACGTTTGGAGCGATATGGGATATAAAGGGGAAGATGTCCCGTGCAAGAATCGGTCCTAGCACGAGAGTTCCCCAAAGGCCGAAGATCACACTTGGGATTCCGGCGAGAATTTCAAGAAATAGTCCGATGGTTTGAGAAATTTGGCTGGGAAGCTTTTCAACGATGACAAGCGCCGCCCCAATTGAAACTGGTATCGCGATGATAAGTGCGAGCACCGAGGATTCGATAGTTCCAACTATGAGCGGCAGCGCTCCATAGCTTGCCCCAACCGGGTGAGGGATGCCGTTGGTAGTGACAGGATTTACGTAGAAGTTTCCAGGACGCCAGCCCGTATGGATGAGAAAGCCGAGACCGTTGTATTTGATCGCAGGCAGGGCTTCTATGGCGAGGATGACAGTAGTGAAAATGAGGGCTGCAATTGGTATTAGCGCCGCAATTCTGGAGATGCTTTTTATAGTTATCGATCTCCATGCGGGTCTTGCGGAAGAGTTGCGGTCAATAACAATCGATTGGTTCATCCGATGTCCTGTTTAATTGCTGAAGCATCCGGCGGGTCCTAATGCCGAGGCACGAAATTACTTCCGTGCCTCGGCGATGCAGCTATTTGATTTTCGCAATCTGAGCCAGCGACAATGTCGCGACTGAAGATGGCAGTGGTTGAAAGTTGACCTGGTCGATGTAGCTTGCGGTGTTTCCGTATTGCGGGTCGATAGCCCAGGCGCAAAGGGCGCGGATGGCTTGGGCCGTCTCGGTAGACGGTTGGTTCGAATTCACAATCGCGTACTCGTAGTTGATGATCGGGTAACCATTTGGATCAGGCCCATAAACCAGAGAGAGGGCTTCGGAAGCCGGAGTCTTAGAAACAAGGCTGGCCGCCTCAGCTCCAATCGTTTGGGGATTTGGCAGCAGATAGTTTCCTGCGGCGTTACCCAGGGCAGCTTCTCCCAGTTTTGCAGCGTCAGTTTGTGACTTGAAGGAGATTCCAATGTAGGCGACGCAGCCAACCGTTGACTGGCAGGCCGAAACCATTCCGCCATTGCCGTTTTCGCCAAGGGCGCTAGGCACCGAGGGGAATGCTACGGTTGTTCCGAACTGCGGGCCGTTTGCGCTGCCCCAACCGTTTGGATCAGATTTGCTCAGATACTGGGTAAAGATGAAGGTGTCGCCTGATCCGTCAGAACGATGCAGAGGAACGATCTTCAGGTTGGGCAGCGTTACGCCAGGGTTGATAGCGGCGATGGCACTATTGTTCCAGTTAGTGATCTTCCCCTGGTAAATTTGGGACAAGATCTGTCCATTTAGCTTGAGGTTGCCGGTTATCCCTGGAATGTTGTAGTTGATCATCTGCGCTGATATCGCGAGGGGGATGTTTAACAGGCCCGGGGTTTTAGCGACCTGGCTTTGAGAGAGGTAGGCGTCAGAGGCGCCTATGTCAACGGTCCCTCCCGCAGCGCCGCTGATTCCCGCGCCAGATCCTCCTCCGGATGGCGTGATCTTAATGTTTGGATTCTGCTTTTCGTATGCTGGAGCCCAAATATTGAAGAGAGGCTGGAGCAAAGTGCTGCCTGCTTCGGACAGCGAGACATTTGCAGTCGGGGGAGTTTCCAAGCTGGCGAATGTTAGCGTTCCTGAGACAGGCGCTGATGAGGTAGTTGTAGCTGCATTAGAAGATGTTGTGGATGATGCGTTAGCGCTGCCGCAGGCGGCAAGCGTTAGTCCTACGACTCCTGCCAGGGCGGCAAGGGACGCATGTCTTTTAGTACTCGGCATTTGGCCGATCCTCCTTGGGTTTAGGTTGTTCAGGTATTTATTGAAGGTGTTATCCCATGCGCCCGGAGACATACTGCTGCGTCTCGGGCTGGGAAGCGTCCTCGAAGATTTTCCTCGTAGGGCCGTATTCTTTGAGCTGCCCTTGAAAGAAAAAGGCAGTGTTGTGGGAGATTCTTCTTGCCTGGGCCAGATTGTGGGTGACCACTATGAATGTGATGGCAGGCGAAAGATTCATAATCAGTTGTTCGACAGCTTGGATAGACGTTGGATCTAGCGCCGACGTTGGTTCGTCGAGCAACAGCACATCAGGCCCTATCGCTAGGGCTCGGGCTAAACAGAGCAGCTGCTGCTGTCCGCCTGAAAGTCGAAAAGGCGAGTCATGCAGTCGGCCTTCGACCGCATTCCAGAGGCCAACTTCCTCAAGTCGCATCCGGGCTATTTGCTTGAGTTGCGGCTTCTTTGCAATGCGGTGTGCCTTAACGCCAGCAACCACGTTTTGCTCAATTGACATTGGAAACGGATTGGCACGCTGGAAGAGCATGCCGACTTTTCGCCTTAGCGCCAGAAGGTCGATGTTGGGAGCCCAGATACTTTCCGAATTGAAGAGCACGTCACCGGTTTGCCGGTAACCTTTGATACCGTCGTTCATTCTGTTCAGGCTTCTCAAAAAGGTAGTTTTGCCAGAACCGGACGGGCCGATCAAGGCGGTTATCGTTCCTTTTTGAACAGAGAGGTTTATGTTTGAAAGGACCGTCTTCTGTCCAAAACCGAGCGTGAGGTTATTCGT
>JAJYFX010000318.1 GCA_021785315.1 Actinomycetes bacterium
ATGTGGCGGGAATAGTCAGAGATTCCTCGGACTCTCGATTTTCACCAGGCGACGAGGTGCTTGTGGGAGGCTATCGTTTTGGGGAAATTCGTTGGGGCGGCTATTCGCAGCTTGTCAGAGTTCCGGCTGACTGGATCGTCAGGCTGCCTAGCGGGCTAAGTCTGTTCCACGCCATGGCGTTTGGGACCGCAGGTTTTTCGGCAATGCTGGCCGTGGATATTCTTGAGCATCATGGCATGAAGCCCTCAGAGAGAGAGGTACTAGTGACCGGTGCAGTGGGAGGAGTCGGATCGATTGCAGTTGCGCTCTTAGCGGCCCTCGGCTACAACGTAGCTGCATCGACCGGGCGCCCAGAGGAAGGCCAATACCTGAGACATCTTGGGGCGAACACCATTATCGAGCGCTCGGAGCTGGAGACTGCTGCCAGCAGGCCGCTCGAACGAGAACGTTGGGGGGGGTGCATTGATAATGTTGGAGGTTCGACGCTTGGCCATGTATTAAGTCAGCTCGGCATGGGAGCATCGATTGCATCCGTTGGACTTGCCGGAGGATCAACCTTTACCGCAAATGTCATGCCGTTCCTCTTACGCGGCGTGAATATCCTAGGCGTTGATTCCGTGTCGCTCGAGATCAACAAGCGCGCACAGGTCTGGCAGCGTCTTGCTGAAGTGTTTCCCCTGGGGCTGCTGGAATCAATGACGACCGAGGTCAAGCTCGAAGATCTTGAGAGATTAGGAAATGAGATTCTCCAAGGAAGGGTGAAGGGGCGAATAGTAGTCGATGTTCACGGATAGCGGGAATATACCTGTATGGGTATCTGTTATTATCTAAATAACCCTCTTAGAAGGAGATATCGTGGCAGTAGAGGCGAATACCAAAGAAACCTTTGAATCCGAGGTTCTTAGTTCTGAGATTCCCGTAGTCGTAGACTTTTGGGCACCATGGTGCGGACCGTGCCGCATGGTTGCGCCAGAGTTGGACGCATTGGCAGCTGAGCGGGCTGGAGAGATCAAGTTAGTTAAGGTAAATGTTGACATAAATCAAGAGGTTGCGAGCCAGTACCAGGTATTTTCAATTCCTACAATTGGCCTGTTCCGATCCGGTGAGATGGTTGCTGCATCGATTGGAGCCAAACCGAAAAGGCTGATTGAGGCAGAGTTAGGTATTTCAAAGTAACCAAGACCGCTCGTCCATTGACAGCTGGATCTTGCCGATATTACCGACCTGGCCTAATGACCGAAGTTTGCAGCTTTCGGGCATGGTCTCAATCAGGTTTATTGAAGCCGTCTTTCTTGAATAATTTGCTAGCAGCTTTCGCAGTTACATACCCGATTTTGAAAAAAGTTTGACCAGAGTAGATGAGCTATTTCCATTGAGGATTTATCTGCTCTGGCAGATCTCATACGTCCTGCTATTGGGATGAGAGGGTTATCGCCCCTCGGCAAAGCAATATCCTGTTTATTGCCCTACCCACTGCGTTGGAATGAGTTGCCGCTGGGGGACTAGGGTAGCATTGGGCTAATTTGTGGCGTGGATTTTTATTCTCGGGTTTCTTGGGGTGCGTTGATTTGAGTGGTGAAGATGGATCTTCTGAAGCAGAGTTGGAGTCTTCGGACCGCGGCCGAGAGAACACTGCGTCTGATTCCAACTCCTCCGAAGGAATGGCTAGGGACATAATTTCGGCGGTTGCAGCATCAGCGAGCACTTCGTTTGCAGTGTTTCTCACGGGTGCGCTGGCCGTTCAGATGAGGGCGACCTTGCATTTTGGGCCAGATGCTTTGGGGTTGTCCATCTCAATCTATTACATTGGAGCCGCAGCTGGATCGGTTCCCTTCGGGCGGCTCGCCGAGGCAGTAGGGGGGATCAGAATAATGAAGCCCACTGTAGTTATAGCTGGAGGTTTGCTTGCTATAATTGCGCTGTCCGTGCATTCCTGGCTGGGCCTCAGTATTGTACTTTTCTTCGCCGGACTTGTAAGTTCCGCTATGCAGCCAGCTACCAATCTGTTTCTCGCGCGCCGGATCCCGAGAAACCGCCAAGGCTTCGCCTTTGGTATAAAACAGGCCGCGATTCCATTTGCAGCACTTTTCGGCGGCTTGGCCGTTCCGGGTATCGCTCTAACGATCGGCTGGCGCTGGGCCTTTGTTGCGGCAGCAGCGTGGGCGGTTCTCACCGGGGTGGCGATGCCGAGATCACCAAGTACTTTAGCTGCATATCGGGCCCGCCATAGAGATCCGGTACCCAAAGACAATTTAGGTCCGCTGATTGTTCTTGGCATTGGATTCGGACTCGGTATTTTCGCGGCAGCGGCTATGACGGGATTTTTGGTGATATCGGCAGTGGATGGTGGCCTTTCCAGGTCAAACGCAGGATATATTGCGGGAATTGCGGGACTGATAGCCGTGGTCGCGAGAATTTATGCAGGTATTGCCGCTGACAGGCGTGGCAGTGGACACTTCAAGGTCGTTGCCGCAATGCTTGTAATTGGTTGTCTGGGCTACGGGGCCCTTGCCATCGGCTCGGCTTCACGCATTGCAATATTCTTTTGGATCGGTGCATTCATAGCTTTTGGCGCAGGATGGGGTTGGAACGGGCTCTTCAATTACGCGGTGATCCAGACACACCAGCGGTCGCCAGCGCGCGCGACTGCTATCACCCAGGTCGGAGGTCGGCTTGCCAGTGTCTTTGGTCCACTTGTGTTTGGACTCCTGGTATCGGATGTGTCCTACTCTTTCGCCTGGATGGTGAACGGCGTGGTTACTCTTGTCGGAGCGGCAATAATTATTTGGGGTCGCCACATGCTCCTTGGATCAGGCGAGAACGTCACCGCTGCCAATCCGCAAATTTTATAAGTTGCCACCCCCGACAGCCCTATCTGTGGGTAAGATCGATTCCCTTTGGCAGGCTTAGTGGATCGAGGCCCAGCGTATCGACTGCTTTTTGGAACGCAAATCGGTCGGTCATGCCAGATACATATCCGATCGAGGCTGTTATGAGAGCTAAAGGATCATCGTCAGGATTCACCGGTGAGTTTCCCCTAATCTCCTTTGGATTTTCGATGTAATATTGGACCAGCATCGATAGGACTTTGATTACCGTTTCGGACTGTTCGAGCGAATCAGGTCGCATATAAATTTTGTCATAGTTGAATTTCCGCAACTCGGTCAGTACTTCGGCCGCAGTGGGAGAAATCGCAATTTCGCCGGCACTCAAAATTGTTTGCACCATGTCAGAAATGAAATACCTCAATTGGCCGGATCGTGTGGTTCCAGTGACCGAGGTGACAGATTCAGGTATTGAGGAGGAATTGACAACTTCGGCCTTGATGGCGTCTTCAAGGTCGTGGGCGCAGTAGGCGATACGATCGGCGAATGACACTACAGCCCCTTCGTAAGTGAAGGGTTGTGGTCGCGACCACGAATGATTCCGGATACCGTCAAGAGTCTCCAAACACAGGTTGAGGTCATCCAGAGTATGATCCGCACCCCAAACCGCGTGATCGTAGCCTTCAGCAAGAAATTGTGAAAATGCGTCTTCACTTGCATGTCCACCCGGGCCATGTCCGCAATCATGGCCAAGGGCAATTGCCTCGGTAAGGGCAACATTGAGCCCTACAGCTCTCGAAACTGCCGTTGCAACCTGGGAGACCTCGAGAGCGTGTGTCAGTCTGGTCCGTTGG
>JAJYFX010000319.1 GCA_021785315.1 Actinomycetes bacterium
TGTGGCAGTCATCAAAATTCAAGGAGTCTCCAACTTGCCGACTGTCAGTTTCGGAAAATCTTCTAGCCTTCAGGTGGGAGATTCAGTCGTTGCCGTAGGCAATGCCTTGGCGCTGCAAGGGCTTCCAACGGTTACCCAAGGAATCGTATCGGGACTCCACCGATCTATAACGACCAGCTCCAATGGTATTTCCTCCGGATCGACCACACTTGCCGACATGATTCAGACCGACGCCCCAATCAATCCCGGCAACTCAGGCGGACCATTGGTCAACTCAGCCGGCCAGGTTATCGGAATGAACACCGCGATCATAGCAAGTACCGGATCTGAGCCTGCCCAAAACATAGGGTTCGCCGAAGCAATCGATTCGGTTCTGCCAATAGTGAAGCAGATAGAAGCTCATCCAAACTCTGGAACGACTCCGACAACGAGTGGCAAGGCATTTCTAGGCGTCAGCATTGAAAACTTGACTCCACAGATTGCGGCGCAGTTGGGCTTACCTTCAAGCCTTAATGGTGCGCTGATTGTCGACGTAGTACCCGGTTCACCGGCTGGTGGCGTAGGCCTAACCGCTGGCTCAGTAATAACCAAAGTTGACACAACCACAATCAGCTCTGCATCACAGCTGGTCACGGCCATTCAACAAAGAAAACCCGGTGACAAAATAACCTTATTTTGGACAAATAGCAACGGCAACGGATCTGCGATTGTAACCCTAGGCAGCGCTCCAACCGCGTAATGTATTACATAGGCTTTGATCCGCTCACCAGGGGAAGGCATTAGATGCAGTCGTTGCAGTCCAAGCCCACAGTTGGCAGGGTATTAGTTGTAGATGACGAAACGCCGATAACCGAACTCGTCACCATGGCCCTTCGATATGAGGGATACCAGATGGAACAGGCGCATTCAGGGCGCGAGGCCATCGAAAAAGTGAGCCAGTTCCATCCAGACCTACTGATTCTGGACATAATGATGCCAGATCTTGATGGATATGAAGTAGCACGCAGGCTTCGCCAGGAAAATCAACAGGTTCCTATTATTTTCCTGACTGCCAAAGATTCTACAGAGGACAAAGTCAGAGGACTGGGAATCGGGGGTGACGATTATGTCACTAAACCCTTCAGTTTGGAAGAGCTTTCAGCCAGGACCGCAGCAGTCTTGAGACGAACGCGGGGGGACAAATCAGTGTCATCCCGACTGGTATTTGAAGATTTGGAACTCGACGAAGAGACAAGAGAAGTCTACAGAGATGGAAATGTCATAGAACTTACCGCGACTGAATTCCGTCTTTTGAGATTCCTTATGTTGAACGCAAGAAGAGTTGTATCGAAAGCTCAGATTTTGGATCACGTCTGGGAATACGACTTCGGCGGAGACGCAAACATCGTAGAAACGTACATCTCGTACCTCAGAAAGAAAATTGGCACCTCGGATGATGCACCCTTGATTAAGACTATAAGAGGTGTAGGTTACTCACTAAGGAGCCAAACGGGTTTCAAAGCAGGTTAGTGACGTGCGCTGGAGTCGCTTGTCGCTCAAGGCGAGGCTGGTCATTTCAGTGACTTCGTTGCTGTTCATTGGAATCGTGATCGCTGACATCGCAACCTATTCTGCCCTGCGATCATTTCTGATCACAAAACTGGACCAGCAGCTGAGTGCGTCGATCACCCCGGCTTCTCGCTCATTAACTAGAGCAAGCCTCGGAGAAAATGTCAGTCAGTCCGAATTTGCATTCGTACCATTTGGCAGCTACGGCGAACTGGTCACAGGAAATGGATCGACATTTGTTGCAGCCTTCGTGCAAAATCCATCACAGGCTGGATCTCCCCCCAATTTGCCTGCAATCAACAGCAAGTCTCCCTCAATAGCTTTGAGCAGACCTTTTAATGTGCGCAGCACGAACAACCCAAATCTCCGCTATCGAGTGCTGGCAAACAAAAACGATACGACAGGCTCGATCACGGTTTTAGCGATACCACTTACTGGAATGATAAGCACCCTGAAACAGCTTGTCATCATTGAATTCATAGTCTCGCTGTCAGTTCTCGTGGTGTTGGCTGCATTGGGCACCTATCTGGTTAGCCTCGGCCTAAGGCCGCTGGGCAAAATGGCAGATACTGCGATCGAAATCTCAGAGGGCAACCTATCAGCAAGAGTTGAAACAAACAGCAATCAGGCGTCTGAGGTTGCCAGACTCGCAAGAGCGCTTAATTATATGCTCAGCCAGCTGATCACCGCGCTCGAACGCAGAGGCCAGTCCGAAGCGAAGTTGCGCCGATTTGTCGCTGATGCTTCCCATGAACTACGGACCCCTCTCACATCGATCCGAGGCTATGCGGAATTAGTGAGGCAGAGGTCAGGGATGCTGGACAAATCCGAGACCAACCGCGCGATGGAACGTATCGAATCAGAGTCGATCCGGATGGGGAGCTTAGTGGAAGACTTGCTTCTACTGGCCAGACTCGACCAAAATAGGCCGGTCGAGAAACTTCCCGTTGACCTATCCGAATTGGCAAATGACCTTACCCAAGACATCAAAACCGTGGAGCCATGCAGGGAAATTGACTCCGCCGTGGAAGATGACCTTTGGATAATCGGGGACAAGAACCGCTTCATTCAGGTAATTGCGAACCTTTTCTCAAACCTAAGATTTCACACTCCGGAGTGCAGTCCAGCAAAAGTGTCCCTTCGTCATATTGAACCAAGCGAGTTGGAGCAGTTCAACAGCCTTGAGATCGTCAGGGCGGGCGAGGACGGCTTCGAAGTGCCGTCTGAAGGCAAATTCGAAATCGTACGCTTTGCGCTCACCGATTTTGGACCTGGTATTGAAAAATCGGGGCTGAAAAACGTGTTCGAGAGATTTTATAGAACTGAGTCCTCACGGTCCAGGGATTCCGGAGGCACAGGACTCGGACTCTCTCTCGTCGCATCCATACTCAAAGCTCATGGGGGCAGCGCATGGGTAGCAAGTGGTGGACTATCGAAGGGAGCGACCTTCGGATTCGATCTGCTAATCGATATCTCCGATACTGAGACCGAAATCTAGAAGCCGGCGGGATGCGGTCGTCGCTTGAAGCCCGCTGTACTGCAGAAAGAAAGTTGAGTTTTTTGGAAGAACCTATGGCTAGCAGTCAAAATATTTGCAAGACTCTGTGTGATGGAGAGTAACGAGTTAATAAGCCACTTTCAACAAGAGTGCCAGAAGTTTACCGTCCAGTGTGCGTCCGTGCTTGACCACGCCGTTCCCAGCTGCCCCGGTTGGACCGTCCAGGATCTAATTGAACATCTGGGATCTGTACACAGAAGAGCAGCTTTTCGAATAGGTTCAGATGTCGACCCAACGGGCTATGAAGTCAGCCTTCCCACCGAATCTTCAGAAATCTTAAGCTGGTACATTGCCGGTTGGGAAAAGCTTTATCAGATATTTCAAACACATCCGCCTGACTATCCGGCTTGGAACTGGACAGGAAAGAATATGACGCTCGAGTGGATGATTCGGCGCCAGGCACATGAAGTTGCAATCCACAGGTTTGATGCCGAGCTTGCCCATATGGGCATACCAAGCGTGAGCGCCATAAAATCTTTGCCGGCAGAATCCATACCCTTCGGATACACCCCCGAATTTGCTAAGGATGGCATTGAGGAAAGGCTTGAGGTCACTATCGGCGGGAGA
>JAJYFX010000015.1 GCA_021785315.1 Actinomycetes bacterium
GACACCGATAAAGGGACTCGTCATAAAAGAGTCCATAGCCACGTTCAAACCGACATGCTTGGTGGTGACCAACACTCGGTCGCCAGCCAGCGAAGCACCCATAGCCACGTCCATGGCCACTTTCTCGTTGGTTGACCACTCGACGTAAATATCGGAGGCCGACGTAATTTTGGCTAAATACTCCAGCGTCTCGGTGCTAGGGGTACCGGGGTATCCGACCGCCATGCCAGCCCCAGAGTGCCAAGTAGCTAACGCAATAGCCTCATTGCCCGAAAGAAGGCCTTCATAAAGGGTTACATTCTCAGCCGATTCATGCTTTGCCGATTTTCCGGCCAACTCAACGCCGCCCAGGCGCCGCTTGGCGACATCTTCATGGCCATTTGCGACCACCGTTCCCGACTTCGCTTCGATCGTAGTCACGACCTCTTTTTTCATACCAGTGTCTCCTCATGCTGGTTGGAGCTAACGTTCCCCGCTATGGAACTCAATGCGACATTTATTTCCTCGTCAGTTAAAACATGCATAGATTGCTTTGCCGCATTCAACATTGCGGTCACCAAATCCGGGGACTCTCCATAACCGTGTTGGCGAAGCCAGAACAATGCATTCCATTTCCCGCTCATCGGACCAACCAATATTCGTTGCTCCCTTCCTACAAGCCCGGCGGGAACAGACGAATAGATCCGATCAGCAAGCCAGGCTTCCCCTTTTTCATACGCTTTGGCTACCGCCGCAGCATGAACCCCGGTACTTGTGGCAAAAGCGTCATCTCCCACGACGGGGTAGTTCCTCACGATTGGGAAACCAGTCATTTCGCTTGCCAGGCTGCAATACACCGGCAACATTGTCAGATCGGCATCCATCCAGCCCTTGAGGACTAAGTTGACTACCAAAGTGTCCATTGACGTGTTGCCAACACGCTCGCCGACTCCCAGCGCACAGCCGTGCACCCTGGTAGCGCCCGCGGAAAGCGCAGCAAGGTTGTTGATTAGATCGAGGCCGCGATCACGATGGCCATGAAAATCGATCTCAATGTCAGGAAAACCTATATCATCCAATTCTTTGCGAATAAATCGGATTAGATGTTGCACGCCAACCGGAGTAGCCGAGCCAACCGTATCCGAAATGCACACGCGAGTCGCTCCAGCTTCTGCGGCGGCACGATAGAGCTGTGAAAGATCCTCCGGGCGTGCCCTGGTAGTGTCTTCGGTAACAAACATGACCTCAAGCCCATGGTTCACGGCGTAGCTGACCGCTTTAGCGGCAGTCTTGACCATATCTTTCAAGTCCCATCCCTCGACAAGCTGCCTAATCGGGCTGGACCCAAGAAACATCGTTGACTCAATCGGAAGCCCGGAACGCTGGCTCGCTTCAATTACTGGATCTATGTCCGCGATGTGGGTGCGCCCCGCACAGTTTGCCGCTATTGACAGATTCTCGGACCGAATAGTCTCGGCCAGCATGATCACATCTTCAAGCACCGCGGTGCTTGCGCCTGCATATCCGATGTTCGCGGAATGAATTCCCAGGGCGGGCATAAGGCGCAGGAAGTCTCGTTTTTGGGCCAGCGTCGGCTGCAGACAAGATGGGGATTGAAGTCCATCACGAAGGGTCTCATCATTTAGAATTATCTTTTCCGGCTGTTCAAATGAGCAAATTGGAGTGTCGATTTGATCCCAATCGAAAATAAGTCCCGAATAACTAGGATTTCCCCCCTTGGGAGGCCGAGATACTGACTTCTTGTTTTCTTGCATTTGGCCTACTCCTCCTTTTTGCTATGCGGGAAAATTGCATTTCACTGCCCCACAGATCAGGCTCTTGTCAATTTTCCCCAACCAGCAATTGCGATCCTGAGAATCTGATACTCCGGACACTCACCACAAAAGATCTAACTTTGCTTAATTCTGGCTTTTTGATTCCCCACTTAAATCGAACTGGCTAGATAGCTGCGACGCCCATACTTGGACTAGATCGCTATACGTTTACCCCTCTGATACAGATATTATATCCATGGACTGACCAGTCAGTCAATTTCAGAACGGGATTTTTTTGTTCCCTGCCTTAGGCTGCAGAGAAACATGCATCGCTAAGGAAATAGGCAGAACACCGAAAGTATGAAGCGCCCATGATGCTTTGATCATGGAGCCATGCGCGACGAACCTTCGGACGGGCGTGAGCCGATCCCGGCTTTGGAGATATCTTGACTCCTTACGGCACTAGGCTGAATATCCCCCAGCCAATTAGGCGTTGCCGGCTTCGGAACGGATAGTCGAAATAACGACAGCAGACTCATTGCGTCAGCTGTTTTGGTGCGTTACTCGCCTTGTGCCTGCTCCGCTCCTATCAAGGAAAGCATGGGCTCAATTCCACCGTGTCGGAGCACGTCAATCATCGGTTCAGGAATGCTGTCGGCATCCAAAGTTATGTTGCGCGCCAAAATGCTGACGCGGCCAGATATAACATCGACATCGATGATGTCGCCATCTTCAACCACTTCGGATAAAGTTGGACATGCGATAGCCACCAGCCCAATGGCAATAGCATTCCTGGCAAATATCCTTGCCAAGGAGTCGGCAAGCACCGCGGCCACGCCAAGGTCTTTCAAATGCTGCGGGGCTGACTCTCGAGATGAGCCGCATCCAAAGTTAGGGCCAGCCACGACGATATCTCCAGGGCGTACCTGACTCGCAAACTCTGGGCGAGCTGACTCCAGCACATGCTTGAGGCGCTCCTCCATTGGATGATGGACATACTGACCGGGAGAGAGCATATCGGTCGAGATGTCAGAACCAAACAACCATACCCTGCCGTGGATTTTAGCTAAATCATCATTCATCGCCATTTCTTACCTCCCGGAACTGCTTATCGAGGCGCCCGTATGCGCTTTGCTCGACCCGTTAATGATCTCGCGGGGATCCGCTATCGCGCCGACCAATGCCGAGGCAGCTGCTGTTAGAGGAGAACCTAGATAGATCTCGGCCTCTCCTGAACCCATCCTGCCCTGAAAGTTCCGGTTATGGGTGCCCAGGCATCGCTCGCCCGGCGCCAAGAGACCCATGTGACCACCAAAACAAGGACCGCATCCGGGACCGCCAACGTAGGCGCCCGCTGCGACGAGATCCTCGATGATTCCTTCTTCAGCCGCTGCCGCCATGACAGTTGAGGACGCTGGAGTCACAATCAATCTCACACCTTTAGCAATGTGCTTTCCCCTTAAAACATCTGCTGCGAGCCGAAGATCTCCCAATCTACCGTTGGTGCAGGATCCGATGAATACTTGGTCCAACGGCACTCCGACGACTTCACCAACGTCTACGACATTTTCGACGTGATGAGGAACGGCGATCTGTGGCACCAACTTATCCAGCGAAACATCGTGGCTTGCAAAATAACTTGCATCCTGCCTTAGCGTGGTTATGGGCCCTTCCGGAAAGAGGGTAAACTTTGCTCCCATCTCCACCCCCATGTTCGCAACCGTCATGCGATCAGCCAGGTCCAGCTTGCTGACACTTGGGCCGCCAAACTCCACTGAACGGTACTGCGCCTCTGACGAACCTACGACTTTCATCAAGTTAAGAATCAAGTCTTTAGCGGTCACTCCAATTTGGAATTCTCCATCCAAGAAAATCGCTATGCTCTCTGGCACCTTGAACCAGAGCTTGCCTGTTGCCAGGGAGTAGGCCATTTCTGTGCTTCCAATGCCCGACGATGCTACTCCCAAAGCACCGTACGTGGTTGTATGCGAGTCGGTGCCAATGACAAGCTGTCCAGGCGCCACTCTATTTTCCTCGACCATAACCTGATGACAAATGCCTCTTCCGATTTCAAAGAAAGCATCTATTCCGTAATACTTGATAAGTTCCCGGGCTTTAGCCTGATGCGCGGAAGACGAGACCGATGGCGACGGCACCATATGGTCAAATACAACAGTCACTTTCGATGGATTGTTCAATCGCCGGATTCCAGCTCTTTGCAACGTAGATAGGACGTCAGCAGCGAAAATGTCATGCATCATCATCGCGTCGACCTCGGCTATCACATACTCTCCCGGATTCACCCGATCCCTACCACAAGCCCGAGCTAAAATCTCCTCAGCCACGGTTTGTTGACCGGACCTAGGCAAACCACTCTTCGCTTCATTTTTAATCTCCGTAAAGCTCACCGCATCCTCCACTTTGTAGCCAGTTTCGCCACCAGTCTGCGCTTCTTCCATGTGCGACTTTTTCAAATATTTGTGTCAGTCAGATTTTCTTCCAACCGGCAAAACACCCATCCCAGCCAACATCGCAAGTCGCATGTTTCGAGTGCGGCAAATTCGACCACTGCGTAAGAAATAGCTCCAACCAGCCTGCGATTTTTGCCATCTCCCCCATCTTCCACAAACCTCTTCTCTGCAGCTGGGGTATTGACCTTAGGCAATTGCGTAGCGTCCTGCTATCCAAGAGAGAGAAGAACGCATTCAATCGACAAGTGCGCAGCAATACAGAAAAGCAATTGGGCTATTCTAGGTACTGTCTGACCGGTTAGTCAAACCTTCACAAAAGATTGGCCGTTAGCTACTGAAGCTCTAGAATTTGTTAGCGCCAAAATTGCCAGTCTTGCCATGTCATTGAACTCCATTCAAGCTTGAGCGAGTCTCGATCTTATACAAATTCGGGCTTCGGCTGGAAAGACGAGCGAGGTCAAGCGTTCGGGCAAGCGTTCGGGCAAGAGTGCTGGAATTTGTGCCATCCCAGTAAAATACTTAGCCACCCTTATTCTCCAGGCCTGGTGAGAACCTTGATCGCATCTCGCCCCGCTTTGCCTGAACGATCTACGTCGCACCCATTCATATAGCATTTCTCGATGTGGTCACTGACCAAGAGCGGACCCGAATCAGCCGGTACAAGACGTCAGGTGCTTCGTGAGAAATGAACTATCCAGTCTCGTGAATGACCGCTTTGCCAGATTCTGAACTTGTCTCAGGTGCTGCTGGACCTGGGCGTTGAAGACCTCCGTCTTCAATGTCGCCCGTTAGGTAGGTCAAGACGGCAGCTAAACAGGCTTCTTTGTACCATGCATGAAGACGTTTCCAATCTTCCTCTTGAAGCCACTGAATGTAAAGCCCCTCAATGATAGCCCGGATTACTGTAGCGGCCTCGGCTATATCTCTTAC
Source organism: Actinomycetes bacterium (assembly GCA_021785315.1). The sequence goes on from JAJYFX010000015.1 coordinate 5,156, forward strand.
CTTGAATGTCTTTTTGTCATAACCGTCTTTGATGACTTCTGCGTAAATCGCATTCACAGTTGATCGGAAAGTCGCGCTCAAATGGCCAAATGAGTCAGAACTTGCAGCATGACCAATCAACCCGATATAAGTCAGGTAGAAACGTCTATTTTGCAATGGATCGCTAAAGATCGTGTCGATCATTGCCCGGATTCTCTTCTCGGGCTCATTGACGCGGGAAACTGAGGCTCGGATCCTTTCAGCAATCTGGTTGAGAACCCAGCGCATAACCGTTAGAACAAGGTTTTCTTTGCTCTTGAAGTAGTAGAGCAGTACGCTCTTGCTTACTTCGGCAGCATCGGCGATATCTTGCAGCGGAACGCGATAAACGCCCTTCTCGCCCATAACCCGATAGGCACTTCTAATTATGTGTATTTCCGGAGCGGAGTGATCTTCATGCAGCAGATTCTTGCGTTCCTGCGGAGGTTGAACGGATTCGATCATTGGAAATCAAGAACGGGCTAGTTCTGTCAATAGCCCGGATCCTAACCCTCCTTTCGATCGGCAGATCCAGCTTTCTGGCTCACAGCTAGCAGATGATCTTCCCCTCATCATTAACCCCCTCAAAGAATCTCGAACTCTGAGCATATAACCAAATTCGCTGACGTAAAAACCAAAGATAATGCCCTGGGGCTTGTTGGACACCAAGTTTATTTAAAGTCAGCCCTTGCCGGTTCTAACTTGAGCGTAGTGGTTGGTTTCAAATGCTGCGGGCGGTTTTGTCCTGTGCTGCTCGAATTCAGAGTTATCGTGGCAGCGCCACCGACAATAGCGTGGAAGGACGGACCATGCTCTAGCTGCTAAAACCATTCCCGCCCAACACAAAACTCAAACTCAGCAATAGCGCACGAGGGCCGGCGGATGACAACGGAATGACCCTGTCGTTTTGGTCGCTTATGGCCTTGCCGCGATTTTCCTTTGGCTCAAGTCATGAGTTTGAATCTCATAGTTCAGCCTTGACCGCTGATTTTTGTCACTCAATTTTTTCCCGGTCTGCTTAGTTGATAAGCTGCATTCGAAAAGCCGCGCTCATGAGAATCTTGAAACCGTACGTCGTGATTGTCTCGCAACAATGTTTTACAAGTAGCACCCGTTGGGTTGAATCGATGTTTTAGCAGGATTGGCCCAATTAGTTGCAGTTTCTGTCATTTTTAGGCCAATTATTTTGGGGGTATCAACAATGAGATTTTCTGGATTGCGAGCGCAAATCAGTGCGAGGTGCCAATGACTACTTCACACCGCATTGTGAATCCGGAATCGCTGCCCAAGCCAATCGGCTTTTCTCATGCCGTAGTGGCTTCGCCCGGCCGAACGGTTTACTTGGGCGGACAAGCGGGTCTTGAATCTGACGGGTTCACCGTAATGCCTGGAGGTTTGGTCGAGCAATTCGATCGGTCACTTTCCTACATTGTCCAGGCGCTTGAAGCCACAGGGGGTAGCGCGGAAGATCTGGTATCTATGCAGGTCTTCGTCACCGATGCGGCTGAGTATCGAGCCAATCTTAGAAGTGTCGGCAAGATTTGGCAGGCACGAATTGGACATCACTATCCGGCAATGACTCTTTTGCAGGTGAGCGGCCTGCTCTATCCTGAACTTCTTGTGGAGCTGCTCGCTACGGCTGTCATTCCTGAATAATCCGGCAAACACCAATGCCTCTTACGCAGCGACGGCAATCGCTGCGTAAGACTGCCTGCCTTGTCGACAGGGCTTATGCGCCTCTCCGAAATGATGGATTCGCTTGGCATAGCCTCCATACCTACAGCATTGCCATCGGGCTCGGCCCCTTGGACGGTGGACGAGGATACTTAAGCCTTTCGGCAAGGCTGACCTCCCAGAGTCTCATTTCTGGGTGCTACCCGGTACTCTGGCCTTTGCGACATCCCATCTGGCGCTGTGCCCCACGATATTCCGGTGCATAGCGACGGTGATGTCTCAGAGATACTCAGGAATTTCAGTATCTGGCCCAATGGGCCGGAGACGGTACTGCATGTATCGCATCCTTTGGAATGCTGACCCCTCCTAAGGCGTCCGAGTTGCGAGTTAAGTTCTATACCTTGCCCTGTAATGCCGCCGCTAAGAACGGTTACCCACGGGCACGATGCAAAGGTCTCCCTGCCCCGCATCTACCCCAAAAAAACTCAGTAATTTCTAAATGCTTCGTGACTTCGCAAACTAACTTGTCCAGCTCCAATCCCTGCTACTTCGATTAGACGGATCCAATTTCACGACATGCGTTAAAAAGGCTTCCCGAGCTGAAAACGCTTTCTAACACACCTCAATACGCAGCAGTGCCCAAGGTGATCCTCTCACCAAGATCAGCGATCGGTAAAGCTGCGAGTGTACCCTTTCAAAGCCTAGGAACTGTTTTCATGTGTGGTTGAGATCATATAGTTCGCACAAAGCTAAGCCAGGTATTTCCTGTTTTCCCATTTCGATGCACAATGAATAATGGCCTAGATGACGGTGGATGTGCCTGCGGAAACAGCCGCGAAGGGCTGTTATCCCTAATAAATCATTTGATTATGCGCCCGTATTTTTCTAGTATATTTTAGAAAAAATAAGCACCGCGGATCGACCTGTTTGTAGAGTGTGCAGACGTTTCCAACAATGGTTGGCGAGTCTCATGTAAACAAGAAATGGCTCCTGGGGAATTATGACCAACATGCAAGGCAGTAACTCCAAACCACAATCTGAGGTGACCATACTGGGAATCAAAGGTCTGGGATTTGTTCGAGAGCTGGGGCGGCGATTGGTCGGGCAGCTCGGGCGCTTGGCAGCTCTGCGTGCGGCTCCGGGAACTATCTTTGCACCCGGGTCATCCGAAGTACAACGTTTTGCGTCCCTTTTTGGAACCGTTAACAAAAGGGACTCGCTTAGCCAACTTTTGGCGGACGTGCGTGCTCACCGATAATGGATAGGACAAAAAATGTCGAAAACTAACCGAAGGGCAGCGGCCGAGAGAATAGACCTTCTTGCCGACAGCGGGCTGGTACGCAAGGCGAGATATATTCAGCGCGGGGACCAATCGACCGATGTCCGTGAATTGCATAGGCAGGGTGGGCGTCAGGCTGAGGAATTCTACCGGGATCGCTGGCGTCATGACAAGGTAGTCAGATCTACGCACGGCGTAAATTGTACTGGTTCATGTTCGTGGCGGGTATTTGTAAAGGACGGGATAATTACCTGGGAAACTCAAGCAGTCGACTACCCCTCGGTCGGTCCAGATTCACCCGAATATGAACCGAGAGGGTGTCCCCGAGGTGCTTCGTTCTCGTGGTATACGTATTCACCCGCCAGAGTCAGATACCCCTATATTCGTGGTGAACTCCTCCGGATCTGGCGTGAGGTGCGCCGGAACACGCCGGATCCCGTAGAAGCATGGGCATCTATAATTGCCGATCCAGAACTTTCGAGGAGATACAAATCAGCACGTGGAAGGGGCGGCTTCGTACGGGCAAAGTGGTCCGAAGTTATCGAGTTGATCGCTGCCGCTCATGTTCACACTACGGCCGCCTTCGGGCCTGACAGAACTGCAGGATTTACCGTCATTCCCGCTATGTCCATTGCTTCTTACGCCGCCGGCACCAGATTCTATTCACTTATGGGCGGAGCAATCCTGTCCTTCTATGACTGGTATGCGGATCTGCCAATCGCTTCACCTCAAGTGTTTGGCGACCAGACCGACGTACCTGAGTCGGCAGACTGGTGGAACGCTTCATATCTGATCATTTGGGGAACCAACCTTCCAATCACGCGGACTCCTGACGCCCATTTCATGACCGAAGCCCGATATCGGGGACAGAAAGTAGTTGTGGTTTCTCCAGATTATTCAGACCACACTAAATTTGCCGACGACTGGCTGGCGGCAAATCCCGGAACCGATGCAGCCCTGGCAATGGCTATGGGACACGTGATGCTGACAGAGTTTTACCGCGATCGCAAAGTTCCTCGCTTCGAAGAATACGCCCGCACCTACACTGATCTTCCTTTCCTGGTAAAACTTCGTGAAAGAAACGGCAGCTTTGTCCCCGATCATTTTCTTACTGCCTCGAGCCTTGGTGAAGATCAAGAAGGTGCCGACTGGAAAACTGTCGTAATCGACGAGAATACCGGAAAACCAGTCGTCCCCAACGGCTCGCTTGGATTCCGATGGAATGAATCTGGCAAAGGGAAATGGAACCTCGAACTCGATGGAACCCGGCCGACTCTCACTCTTTACGGACAAAGCCAAACAACCCTGCAGCCTGTAGATCTGCCCAGGTTCGACCTAGACGTCAAAGGCCGAGGCGAAATCCTGCACCGCGGAGTCCCGGCAATGCAGATTGGCGACGCCTGGGTCACCACTGTGTTCGATCTTGTAATGGCCCAGTATGGCGTCAACCGCGACGGGCTTCCAGGCGACTGGCCCAGTTCCTATGATGACGCCGAAACCCCCTATACTCCGGCATGGCAAGAGCGGATAACCTCCGTACCTGCATCTAAGGCAGCCCGTGTAGCAAGGGAGTTTGCCCGCAATGCAGAGGTCTCGGGAGGGCGTTCAATGATCGCAATGGGGGCAGGAACCAACCACTGGTATCACTCCGACCAGATCTACCGATCATTTCTTTCGCTACTGATGCTGGGAGGCTGCGAAGGGGTAAACGGAGGTGGGTGGGCACACTACGTTGGCCAGGAGAAGGTGAGACCGCTTACAGGCTGGTTCACTCTCGCCTTCGGATACGACTGGGCCCGACCGACCCGGCACACGGCTTCTACACCGTTTTGGTATCTGGCCACGGATCAATGGCGATACGAAGCCTCACATGCGGACTCCTTGTCCAGCCCCCTCGGAGATGGCCGCTTCGCTGGACAATCCATGGTCGACTTGAACGCCTACGCAGCCAGAATGGGCTGGATATCCTCCAACCCCACGTTCAACCGCAATCCGCTCGACATTGCCGACCAGGCAAAGGCTGCCGGAAAGGTTGTCAACGAGTTTGTGGTTGACGAGCTAAAAGCGGGAAGGCTCGGCTTTGCGGCTTCGGACCCCGATGGCCCTCAGAACTACCCTCGCGTACTGACAGTATGGCGCTCAAACCTCCTCGGTTCATCAGGGAAAGGCCATGAATACTTCCTTAGGCATTTACTTGGGGCTGATAACGCTGTCGCCGCACAGGAGTGCCCTCCTGAGAAGCGACCGAGTGAGGTGGTCTGGCACGAACAAGCGCCAGAAGGCAAGCTGGATCTCCTAATTAATATCGACTTCAGAATGACTTCGACGGGAATCTATTCAGATATTGTCCTTCCCGCCGCAACCTGGTACGAAAAGCATGACCTTTCAACAACCGACATGCATCCGTTCGTGCACTCCTTCAATCCCGCCATACCACCGCCATGGGAGGCGCGAACGGACTTTGATATTTTCCACATGCTTTCTGAGAAATTCTCACAGTTGGCGCAAACTCACCTGGGAAAGCGAACCGATGTGGTCGCTATACCTTTGTTGCACGACAGTCCAGACGAATGTGCTCAACCCGGCGGCAGGGCCCTCGACTGGATGGCTGGTGAGTGCGAACCAATCCCAGGAAAGACAATGCCACGTCTAGTGGTTGTCGAACGGGACTATCCCCGCCTAGCCGAGCAGATGCGGGCAATCGGTCCCTTAGTTGACACGCTTGGCGCAACTATCAAAGGCATCAAGATACCGATCGAACAAGAACTCGACTATCTTCGCCTCCGAAACGGAACCATACAGACTGGAATAGCCGAGGGCCGCCCTCGGATCGACAGAGATAGTCTCTTCTGTGAAGCCATTCTGGCGTTCTCCGGCACGACAAACGGCCGTTTGGCCGTCGAGGGCTTCAAGAATTTGGAAGAAAGAACAGGTGTTCCACTTGTAGACCTGGCCTACGAACGCGCCGGCGACAGAATAACGTTCTCTGACACAGTGACCCAGCCGCGATCTGTAATCTGCTCGCCCGAGTGGTCAGGGTGCGAGTCGGAACGCCGGCGCTATTCTCCGTTCACGATCAATGTCGAGCGCAGGAAGCCATGGCACACTCTCACGGGAAGGCAGCACTTCTATCTCGACCACGAATGGTTATTTGAACTGGGGGAGGGCCTGCCCATCTATAGGCCTCCGCTCGATCTCGTTGCCAGTTTTGGAGGCCTCCCTAGACCGGAGTTTGGCGAGAAACAGCTAGTGGCCCGCTACTTGACTCCTCACTCAAAATGGTCCATTCACTCGGAGTATCAAGACAATCTTCATATGCTCAATTTATTCAGAGGCGGTCCGATCATCTGGATCAACAATATCGATGCGGACAAGATCGACATAGCCGATAACGATTGGATTGAGGCCTACAACCGGAATGGGGTGACAGTTGCCCGCGCAGCAGTAACCCATAGGGTGCCACCTGGCACGGTTCTCATGTACCATGCGGTTGATCGTCACCTACAAATGCCCATTTCAGAACAATCAGGCATGCATGGAGGTACTGACAACTCTCTGACTAGGGCGGTTATGAAGCCAACCCATATGATCGGAGGCTACGCACAATTGTCCTTCGGATTCAATTACTACGGCCCGACTGGTTCACAGCGCGACGAACTGGTAGTCATTCGCCGTCGTTCCCAGGAGGTGAAGTTCTAATGCGAATCATGTCCCAGGTTGCGATGGTTATGAACCTAGATAAGTGCATCGGCTGCCATACCTGTTCAGTCACTTGCAAACAAACGTGGACCAACCGGCCCGGTACCGAATACGTCTATTTCAATAACGTTGAGACAAAACCAGGAATCGGATATCCCACACGTTACGAGGACCAAAATCAATGGAACGGGGGCTGGGAACTCGACTCCAAGGGTAGGTTACGAATCAAGGGTGGCAGTAGGCTCAAAAGGCTCCTCTCGATCTTTTACAATCCGGACTTGCCGACGATAGAGCAGTATCACGAGCCATTCACCTTTGACTACGCCAAGCTGATCGAAGCACCGGCCGGTTCAAAGGCGCCGTCAGTTTCCGCACGCTCGGCACTGACCGGACGTGAGATGGTGCCGGAATGGGGTTCCAATTGGGAGGACGATCTTGCGGGCGCTCCTGATCGTGCGCTATCCGATCCCAATCTCGCCGCCATGGCGAACAAGGTTAAGCTTGATTTCGAGTCGGTATTCATGTTTTATCTGCCGCGCATCTGCGAACACTGCCTAAATCCATCTTGTGTGGCATCCTGTCCCTCCGGCGCGATGTACAAACGTACGGAGGACGGCATCGTATTAGTAGACCAGGACCGCTGCCGCGGCTGGCGATTTTGCGTTTCCGGGTGTCCATACAAGAAGGTATATTTCAATCACAGAACTGGAAAGGCAGAAAAGTGCACCCTTTGTTTTCCCCGCATCGAGATTGGCCTGCCCACGATTTGCTCAGAATCCTGCCCGGGCAGGCTCCGCTATCTAGGCCTGGTTCTCTATGACGCGGACAAGGTGACAAAGGCAGCGACTAGCGATATACAGGATTTATATCAAGCGCAGCTCGACACTTTTCTTGACCCCAACGATCCAGAAGTGGCAGAGCAGGCAGAACTCCAGGGAATACCACGTGACTGGATCATCGCAGCCAGACGATCACCTACCTATGCTCTGATTGCCAAATACAAAGTAGCCCTTCCGCTCCATCCCGAGTTCCGGACGATGCCCATGGTGTGGTACATACCGCCCCTGTCGCCAGTGACGGACGCCGCGGAAGCAGCAGGTTACGAGGACTCAAATGCGGACGATATTTTTGCAAGTATCGATGTCCTGCGAATCCCCTTGGAATATTTGGCCAACCTTTTCACTGCCGGCGATATACAGCCCGTTAGACGTGCGCTTCGCCGGCTCGCTATGGTAAGGGCAGTCATGCGGATTCACCAGCTTGGCTCTGACGTAAATATTATCCCCGAAGAGGTGGGCCTTTCAGCCGACGAGGCCGAAGATCTGTTTCGTCTATTGGCAATTGCCAGATACGAAGACCGCTATGTCATACCCCCTGCTCATGCGGAGAATGCCGGCAGGCTCCTGGCTCAACATTCGTTGGGCGGATGCTCCTTGGAATCAAACGGAGGTCCAGGTATGGGCGGTGAGGGCCCTTTGCCGAGTTCCGTCAGCTCCTTTCATTCCGGCGGCAGTGATTTCAACACGCAAACGCTGGAAAGAGACAGCCGAGGTCGCCTGCATATGCGTATTTCATCTACCGGTTTTGCAGAACCGCTGCTAGGAGGAAATCCCATATGAAAAGACAGGATGCGAAATTGGTTTTCGAATGCAGCTCAGTACTGCTCAGCTATCCGGAAGATGACTTTGAAGCAGATTTGTGTGCTCTGGCAAAATTAATCGAGAAAC
>JAJYFX010000016.1 GCA_021785315.1 Actinomycetes bacterium
GGTCTTCTTCCTCGAACTCGTCGCTCAGTTCCTTCGTTCGTCCTATTACCTTTTCTTGGTCTGAAACCGACAGCCCGCCAAACAACTTTGGGTTGTGGCGCCATTTCTGGAACAGCAGTACGCTTCCGCCGCCACCTGGCGCCTCTGGCGGGAAAAGTGCTATTTCGGGCGCTTCAAGCAAGCTGGGATTTGCCGAACCATCGATGAATCCGGTCAGGTCCCGGTTCTGGCGATAGGCCCATCCTGCGATGTCTTCCACAATTGTCGCGTGAGCTGATAACTCGTTGATGACATTGCTTGAAACGTCATAGACCTGGCTGATCGAGGGTCCGGATATCCAAAGCCAAAAATCTCGCTGAGTTGCCGGCATAACAAATCCATCTGGCCCAATCAGTGATTCGCCGAATTCGAATATTCCTGAAGGTAGCTCGCCGGGTGCGATCAATGACCATATCGAGGGCCGTATCCCTATCACAACATTTACGCCGGTCGCGGTTGAGTATAGAAATTCCATGTTGGCGACGATTTTCATAAAATCAAAACTGCTGGTAATCGCTTGAGTGTTGAATTCCAGGTAGCTATGCGAGGGAGCGCCAACGGCAAAAATTCCAGCTTGCGGGTAGCTCATAGTTTCCTTTCGGTAAATGTGGGAATTTCATTCAGGCGTTCGCGATGCGATCGCCTGTGCTTATCCCACGCTACCCCTATCTTATTTGAAGAGGTAGCGCTGTTCTCGGGAATTACCAGTTGGCGCTGCCGGCTTATGCTAAACATTTTTGTTCGATCTGCCTTAGGGATGATCATGTGGATAGAGATTCAGTCTTGTCTCAAATGTTCGTGGTGCTATGTCAGCAAGCGTAAGCTTGAAAGCGCGTTTTGACTTTTCAGACATCGGAGCGAGGTTGGTTTGATTTGGCGGTCATACGAGTCTGACCCGCTAGCCTCCAACTGGATCAGGGGGACAGCAGCGGGCTTGCCCGCTAAATTTTAAATTGGCGACAACCAACCCAAAAATTCATCAGTGCAGATCACCGGTATGGCCAATGCTGAAGGTCTTGATAATTGCCTTGATTCGGCCTAGGTGGGCTAGCTTCGATGCGTGTAGCCCGCACAAGCGTGCGCTGATGCTTTGAGAAGGTGCGTGAAGAAAGTTCATCCTAAGAGTAACTCCGACTTACGGCCGACAGGAGTGGTCACCTGAATTCTCCGTCGAAAGGTTTTCGAGGGAAACCTTGATATCTGATTACAGTTTCTTATGACACCTGACGCCACCAAGGAGACGACTTGTGGCTAAATAGAAAGTGCGAACAAGATTTTCATCGTTTGGCGCTGGTCGTACGGCTCAGCAACAGTCTTGGATGCGCCATAAGAGAAATATATTTGTAACATCCAAATAATCTCCGCTGAAGAGTTCACGAGCGCAGAGCGGGTTGCGAAACTAGATCAAGGAGTTGGGTATGCGGCAAAGAAAGCTTGGTTCACTCGGTCTCGAAGTATCTTCCATAGGTCTCGGCTGCATGGGAATGAGCGAGTTCTACGGACCTTCAGATAATTCGGAGGACATCAAAGTCATTCGCAGGGCGATTGATCTAGGAGTCACCTTTCTAGATACTGCAGACATGTACGGACCTTTCACCAACGAGGTTTTAGTGGGAAAGGCTATCGCTCCTCGCCGCGAAGAGGTTATCTTGGCTACCAAGTTTGGGAATGCCCGCGGTGAGAATGGAGAATTTTTAGGAGTGCGGGGTGATCCCGAATACGTCAAAAAGTCCTGCGATGCTTCATTAAAACGTCTCGGGGTAGATGTTATCGACCTTTACTACCAGCACAGGGTGGACATTAATATTCCTATTGAAGAGACGATTGGAGCAATGTCCGAGCTGGTGGAAGCTGGCAAGGTCCGTTATCTCGGAATGTCTGAAGCAGCGCCTGAAACTTTGAGACGGGCGAATTCAACGTTTCCGATCAGCGCGCTGCAGACTGAATACTCGTTGTGGAGCCGCGATCCGGAAGACGAGATATTCCAAACGGCAAAGGATCTTGGCATTGGATTTGTAGCCTATTCTCCTCTGGGACGGGGAATTTTGACCGGCCAGGTCCGGACAATTGATGATCTAGCTCCCGACGATGCGAGAAGAAGGTATCCGCGCTTTCAGGGAGAGAATTTTCAAAAGAATCTTGAACTCGCAGATAAGGTCATCGAAATCGCGCTGGCAAAAGGCGTGACCCCGGCCCAGCTGGCGCTTGCCTGGGTGCTAAAGCGACCCGACAACATAGTTCCGATTCCTGGAACTCGCAAGCTCAGCCGGCTCGAAGAGAACGCGGCAGCTATTGAGGTGACCTTGACTACGGAAGAACTTCAGGCAATTGAATCGGCCTTTCCAAAAGGAGCGACTCTTGGTGACCGTTACGCGGTCATGGACACCGTCAACAGGTAGCACACGGGCTTCGTTTGCTCTCGAGGGGGACTTGTAATACCGGGCAGGTCCTCAAGTTTCGCGGCACCGCTGGGGCCGCTTGGCAATTGACTCGTCTCGGAATACCGATGGTGCTATTTCTGGCGCCTCGATTGCCTAAATATCAATGTCGGCACCGGCTGGAGCTTGCGAAGAATCTCTCAGGGGCAGGTTGTCGAAAAATGACGGAGGTTCGCTCCACGTTGGCTGGGGCAGGCCTCTGGTGGCAGAGTCAATGGCTCGCCATACCTTTTCCGGGGTTAAAGGCATGTCGATGTGCCTTATTCCCAGATGCGATATTGCGTCGATGACTGCGTTGTGCACCGCGGGCATGGAGCCGATTGTTCCAGATTCTCCGATGCCTTTTGCGCCAAGCGGATTTAGCGCCGTCGGAGTTTCCGTATTGAATGCTTCAAAAGATGGAAGTTCTGCCGCACTTGGCATGCCGTATTCCGCCAGCGTGCTAGTAAGCGGGTTGCCGTCTTCGTCGTAAATGAACTGCTCCCAGAGCACCTGGGCCATTCCCTGTGCAATGCCGCCGTGCTGTTGGCCCTGGACAATCATTGGGTTGAGAATCCGCCCGCAGTCGTCGACTGCTATATGCCTTAGAGGCGTCACCTTGCCAGTCTCTGTATCCACCTCCACAACGCTGACGTGGCTTCCGAACGGGAATGTGGCTCCCTTTTGCACGAAGTCAAGGCTGACGACCAACGGGTCGCCGTCGGCTTGGGCCAAGGCTGCCAGGTCGCCCCAGGCGATGCTTGACGACGGCACTCCGGCAACAGCCAAACCGCCGTCGGAAAGCACGATGTCATCCTCGCTCGCTTCGAAATACTTGGCGGCGTGTTGCTTTGCCTTTTGGAAAAGTGATTCGCTCGCTGTCGCGACGGCGGATCCGCCGATCTGAAGCGACCGAGATCCTCCGGTTCCACCGCCAGTTGGAACTTGGGATGTGTCGGACTGTATGAAATTAATTCTGTCCATCGGGATACCAAACCGGTCGGACACAATCATCGCAAATGAGGTGGCATGTCCTTGGCCGTGTGACGAGGTGCCGACCTTGATCGATGCGGTTCCATCGGGGAATATCTGAACGGCTGAAAACTCGCTCCCGGCGCCACCGGCAGTGACTTCGACATATGTGGAAATTCCAATGCCTAGTAGCCGGGTGCTGCCAGAAGCAATTCTTTCAGCCTGTTCAGACCGTAGCTTGGAATAGTCTGCCAATTCGATAGCCTTGTCAAGGGTGGTTTCGTAGTCTCCGCTGTCGTAATAGGCACCCGGCAAGGTTCTATACGGAAATTTCTCTTTCGGAATCAGATTTTTTTTGCGCAGCTCGACGGGATCGAGGCCAAGTTCATCTGCGGCAATGTCGATGATTCTTTCTAGGAAAGCTGCCGCTTCAGGCCGGCCCGCACCTCGGAAGGCTCCCACGGGGGTCGTGTTGGTCAGCGCTACCGCCATGTCATAGGAAAGCTTGGGTATTTGATAGACCCCCTGGCTCATCAGCTTTGTGGAACCCATTACGAGACCACCCCCAAATCCGGCGTACGCGCCGGCATCGCCCACCATTCGGCATCGCAGTCCGGTAATCATCCCTTCTTTGGTAAATCCCATCTCCACGTATTGGACCTGACCGCGCCCATGTGGAAGCGCGGTCATATTTTCAGAACGCGTTTCGCTCCATTTGATTGGTACATTCAGCTTGAGTGCAGATGCTATGACAACAGAATGCTCTGCAGTCACGCCGGCCTTTCCACCAAATGCGCCGCCAACATGGGGTGCAATGACTCGGATGCGGTCAGGGTCCAGGCCAAGAATCTTTGAGATTGCCTTTGCAAAGCTGTGCGGCATCTGACTGGAGACTTTTATTGTCATGTCCCTATCGCCATCTCGAGTCGGCACAACCGATATTGCGTTGCCTTCCATCGGCACCACTGCGACTCGCTGATTTACGATGCGTGCCCGAACGATAGCTTCTGCGTCGCCAAGCGCGTCCTCGGTGGTGTTCTCTCTCGACCCGGCCGCCAGGTTCGAGCCCAGATCCTCGAACTGGATCGGGGCTCCTGGCTCCAATGCCTTCTCCATATCCACGACAGCCGCCAGCGGTTCATAATCGACATAAATTGCTTCAGTCGCGTCTATGCCTTGGGCCTTCGACTCTGCGATAACCACTGCCAGGGCATCTCCCACAAAACGAACCTTATCGGTCGCCAAGGGAGGCCGCTTGCATAGGTCGTTTAGGGGAAAAAGCGCGTGATGCGGCGGGATCGAGAGATCTTTTGCAGTATAGATCGCGATCACGCCTGGCATCTTTTGCGCCTCAGCGGTGTCTATGTCTAATACTTTCGCATGCGCAAATGGAGATCTGAGGAACACCGCATGGGCAAATCCCTGCTGGTTGTCGATGAAGGTGCCCTTTCCGGTAAGAAGGTCGGGATCTTCTACGCGCAGAACTGAAGTGCCAAGTATTGAAGTAGCCATCGTTCCAGCGTATTTCATAGCTGACCTTTTGAACAACCAAAACAGCATGTTTAGTTGAGAATTCTGCACAACCTTGCGTGCGTGAGCAATTCCGGCGCTACTTAAAGCGCAGGTAAATTCGGGTCGAAACCAATCCCTTCAAATGTCACGATGGGTCTCGCGTGATACCGCAGGCTAAGGCGAGGGCCCCGATATCATTTGGGGATCGCCTAACTCGCGTTCGAGGCCTCGCATCTTGAGACTGAGAGGCTCGCGCCGTCAGCGTGAATTGGTTTGCCCGGTGACGAAAGACCCGCAAGCGGGTGCTTGGACAAGGGCATTGCGCGGGCCTCCTTAGGCACTTATTAGTTAGATGCCGCCTTTTTGCGTGTCAAACTGCTGTCCGGGATTAATTAGACGCGCTTTCTGGGCATGGGTGAAGGAGTCATGGCGACGCCGCAGTGTGCCTAGGTGCTTCATGGCGTCTTAGGGAGTAGCAGATTTGAGCTCCCGCTTCAACTCACTGCTTGCTTTAAAAGTGCTGTTATCTTTGCCTCTTCGGTGGCTGTCAGTGCGGTGATAGCGTAAGAGTTTGGCCACATTGCACCGTCGTCGAGCATTGCCTTGTCGGTAAAGCCGAGCGTTTGGTATCTGGCCTTGAACTTGCCTGCGTTTTGGAAGAAACAGACGACATTGCCATCCCTGCTGTACGCAGGCATGCCGTACCAGGTTCTCGACGCAAGGGACGGTGCGGCGGCTTTGATCAGCGCATGGATCTTCGTAGCCATAGTGCGAGCAGGCTCTTCCATCTTCGCGATGGCAGCGAGCAGTTCAGCTTCCCCATCCGCCTTGGCTGCATCCGCCTTCAGTTCCCGGGCGCGCTCACGCATCGCGGCTCGTTCCTCGGCGCTGAATTGTTGGGATGCTGCTTTCTTTGTGCCGGAGGCAGCTTTGTCAGCCTTCAGTTTTGTTTGCGCGTCAGTGTTTTTCGTAGCCATAGTGCTTACTAAACCTCCCGCATGCGGTGTTGAGAGCCTGCAACATTATAAATCGGAGCACCAGCGGGCCCAGGAAAACAGACGCCCGCCGCCTGGCTCAGGCGACAACTCAAGTGTTTGCCAGTTCCAAACTTCTCCAGCAAGGTATATTAGCTGAAGGATTGACGCGTGTGGCGATTTTCCGTCACTCGACGGTGAACTCTTTTCGCGAGGCGCTATGTCGGTAGGTACGCCTTAGCGCAATTTAATGAAAAGGGGTGTTTCTATGATTTCTTCCTGTGGGGACCCAAGCGATCTGGTCTCGGGTGGCAGAAGTATCTGTCTGCCATAATGCTGCTGGGATCTTGGAGGTAACGTTATCTAGTGTAGAGCTTGCGAAATCTTTGGGATTATTTTGCACCTAGTCAGCGCACTGACTTAGCGCTGCTGTTCAGAGTCTTTGCATCCCATACCATGTCCGGCGGCACCGGCTTTTCTGGCAAGGTCCTGATGCGCCCCAAGACGTTGGTAGTTGGCTACCAACGTCTTGGGAACTTTGGCGTCTTCGAACATGTTCAATATGGTGCGCAGGCCTGTGGACAGGGTGTACCCAATGTCGAATGCCGCTCAAATGTCGCGTGGATATAGCGCTCCAAAGGCACCGGTCGAGTCGATGGACGTCTATGAGACTTTGGCGCGCCGATATCAGTCGGCAAACTTCCCAGGGAATGATTAATCCAAATGTAATGCTCAGCCATCTAGCCATAAATGGCCCCGCTCCTCGCTAACCAAAAAGTGACAAGGGGACTACAGGCATTCAGAACTGGAATTCTTGGGAGCTCACCATATAGCGAAACCATTCCAGGAGGGTCAATGAAACCCAAGCAGCCTTTGATACATAGTCCCACGCCAATATGTTGCTGACACGGGCGCCGATCTCGTCTCGCACTTTGACATCGGGTCATTCGAGCGCATCGTGCAAGCGAGATGCGGCATCGTCCCAGGTATGGGAATCGGCCGCTTTTATGATTCGCATGCCAGTATAAAACGGTAAATGACGTGATCTGGTTTAGCCGCGCGCCTTGGCGGAAGGTGAAAGGCGAGCCAAGAGAGCATCGGCGCGAGTGCCAATCTGGCCTTTTTGGGATTGGCTCTTTCATGTGTCACTCGAAGCTGATAGTTTGTGAAGCCCCACCCCAAAAAATCAGATCGGATTTTCCGTTCTATCCAGTTGGGGACCAATGAGTTCGAAGGTCGATCTGCTTGAAAGGTACGGGCTTGACCTTGAAGGCGCCGTGCGGAATCTTATTGATAAAGGGAATTGGCGGGACCTGCTCGACCTGTCTGCGCGGTTCAAAAGCTACAGCACAACGAATTTGCTGCTGCTGTTCTCTCAGGCCTGTAACAGGGGGTTTTCGCCCTCCATTGTTGCGGGTTACCGTTCATGGCAAAGGCTTGGACGCCAGGTGAAGAAAGGGGAGAAGGCATTATTTATTTTCGCTCCCAACATAAAGAAAGTGGGCGTTGGTCTAGATCTCAACTCAAATGGTGAGCTAAACGAGGTTGTGGTCGGGTATCGGTTAGTGAGCGTCTTCGACGTTTCTCAGACTACGGGAGATGAACTGCCGCAGCCGCCCGAGCCTTTGCTGTTGGATGTTGAATCTTTTGCAATATTAGATTTGATAGAGGAACTGACTGAGTTCCTGGCTATCCAAGGATTTGAGGTGGCCTTCGAACCGCTTGACGCCGTCAACGGGTTTACAGATTTCGAAAACAAGTTGGTCAAGGTGCGGTCTGACGTCTCTTCGTCTCAACGCCTAAAAACATTGGTGCACGAGACTGCCCACGTGATCCTCCATAACGAAGGTATCATCTCGAGGGCGCAGGCTGAACTTGAAGCTGAAAGCTGCGCCTATGTCGTGTGCCGCGCACTGGGGATCGACAGTTCTTCCTATTCTTTTCCGTATGTGGCTCGGTGGTCCGATGGAGACGTCGAACTGGTGAACCGGGTGGCGCGCAGCGTTCATCGTTGCGCTGGCAAGATACTTGAGTGCTTGGAGAGCTGGGAAAATGCAATTCGATGCTGATCTTTTGGAAACGTGGAAGAGTTCGGTGCTTGAAATTCAACATATTTGCCGCTGGATAACTCTTTGGGATGGAGCGCGTTACTTTCCAGAAGCCGTACCCAAAGAGGTGGAAGGGCAGGACCTTTATATGATCACTGCCTACAATCCTGGGAGTGAGGCAATTTCGGATGAGGAGAATAAAGAGCGTGATAAGCGTTTATTTGTGGGCATCTCTAAGCTGGCATCGGCCAGCATGTTCGTCAGTGTAGGCCGTTCCCTATCGGGCAGCCACAAAGAATTCGGCTATGCGGTCTATGGGGTATCCAAGCAAGATGTAGATCAGCTTGCCAAGGAATTCGGTCAAATTGGCTATTACAGGTTCACTGCGTCAGCCATGGAAGTCTATGCATTGGACCAGGGCGGACAGTTTGTGAAAGTTTAGGGGGTAGAACCGTTATCGCTATCACGCTGCGATTGCGGGCTCAGTTGAATGATGCAATGCATGGAATTATCAGAATTTAGGAGATAAATTTGTCGAATCAAAGAGTTTAGAAAGTTCTGTGTGGAGGGCGCGTAATGACGACTGGGACCGATCTGAGCCCGGAGTGGGGATTGAATCACTTTGACCCCTGGGAGAGGCGAATTTCCTACGGCAATATTTGGGGTATCTACGAGGTAATGCGGGGAAAAGCAGCTGCGCATTTCAGCGATGCCCACGGTGGTTTTTGGTCGATAGTCAGATACCATGATGTCAAAGCCGCAGCCCGTGATCACCGGACATTTTCCTCTGCCGGCGGCACGTCTATCGGAGAGCGCCGAAACGGCTCATCTGCGCCGGCGAAGGCTCCCATCGAATACGATCCCCCGGAACACACACGGTTTCGAAAAGCCATGCAGGAGCCGTTTCTGCCGCGCAAAATGGAAGAGCTCACCGCGGGGATCCAGTCAAGCGTCAAGGACCTGATGGACCAAATATCCGAGAAGGGCGACTTCGACATAGTAGAAGACTTGGCGGAGTCGGTTCCCCAAGAAGTTCTATCTAAGATCGTTGGCTTCGACGACAAAGCCAAAGTGCAAAACCGGGAGCTGGTGCTGGCGGTGGTCAATGCGGATCTGGAAACCAAGCCAGCCGCATGGAAGAAGTTTCATGATTTCCTGCGAGGGGAGATTCGGGAGCGCCAGGAATATCCAAAGGAAGATTTCTTGAGCCATCTTTGTTTAGACGAGTTTGAAGGCGCCAAGTTCAGCGAGGACGATCTTGTGAGTATGCTTGCCGCACTGGCTCTCGCGGGTCATCACACTGCAATCAATGGCATATGCTCTGTGTTGCGCAGAGTGTCTAGCGACGATGTCAGGCGTGCGTATATGGCCGACAGTAAGTTGCTGCCTAGGATCATTGAAGAGACGTTGAGATGTGATCCGCCGATTCATCTCGAGGGCAGGATCACGACCGAACCAGTAGTGGTTGACGGAGTCAAGATACCTTCAAATGTCCCAGTTGCGCTTGTGTACGCTTCAGCCAACCACGACAGCGCTGAATTTGCAGATCCGGAACGTTTTGACATGAACCGAATGGCGAACCAGCATTTGAGTTTCGGCCATGGCATCCATACCTGTTTTGGAATGCACTTGGCGAGATTGGAAATGTCGATCGTGGTTAAAGAAATGGTCAAGAGATTCCCTCACTACAGGCTCAGCGGGTCACCAATTGATACTGGCATGATTTATGGACATCACATGGGGTGGCTGTCAATGCCGGCTTCTATCGAATAGAGATCGGCAGGCCGGTTAAGTATTAAACTTGTCGATTAGGTGATGGATGAAAGCTGCGACGCCACTGTCGGTATTGGCCGGAGCCATCCAATTGGCCGCTCTCTTTGCTTCATCATTAGCATTTGCTGTGGCGGCAGAGTAGTTGGCCCATATCAGCATTGGGACGTCGTTTGACTGGTCGCCAATGGCTGCGCTTTCGCTTTGGTCGATACCGAGAATTGTGCTTGCATGTTCCAAACCACTCGCTTTTGAAGTCCCTAGCGCTTGAAAGTCAATCCAATCTTTGCTTGCGCTGGTTGTCGTGACTAAGTGTCCGCAGGTAGCGATGGCTACTTCGTTGAGTTTCTCATGTGGCAGGTTCGGATGCTTGCATATAAGCTTCGTAATTGGCCTATCTACAACTGCGAGCACGTCCTTTACCGGGTCTTCGCAAAGTTCAGAATGTGGATTGGCAAAGAAGTTATTTTCAGGAATAAATCTATCCAGCTTCTCGACAGCAAAGATAATGCCAGGCGCCTGATCTCTAAGCTTGGTGATGATCGAGCCAGCGAGATCCCGTTCTATCGGGCTGTGAGCTATCAGCCGGTCATTGTCGAGGTCGTATATCGCTGCTCCGTTTTGACAGACTGCAAGCG
This sequence comes from Actinomycetes bacterium, assembly GCA_021785315.1. Next base: position 10,371 of record JAJYFX010000016.1, read on the forward strand.
GGCCGAGACCTGCTGATCTGGCGAATTGCCTGGCTGATTTGATCGAGCGAGCAGTGGAAACGATGCTAATGATCTTGTTTCGTCTCGCTTCGCGCAGCGCTTTCAGGTTGAAGGCTGATATTTGTCCGAAATTGTTGAGCAGCGTCCCGTCGAGATCTGTGCTGAAGAGCTTGACCGGTTTGTGCGAGTAGTTTTTCAAAAGTATCTACCGAAGGGCATTCACGTTGGCGGGAGGAACGTAACCACCAGGCGCCTGCAGGTTTGAGTTGGGAAGTATCTGGGCGCATTGCCTTGTAAGGGCATTGATCAACAGGTGCTCGGGTACCAGTGATGTTTGGGACAACGTTGTCTGCAGGGCCTGATACGCACCATTTGTCCCAGATGCAACCGCCGCCAATGGCAGAGCCTTGCCGAGCAGAACCAACGCTTTGTTCTGGAAACCTGCCGTAAGGGCTGGATTAGCCTGGCTCTTGCTTAAATTGTAATCCGAGATCGATTCTTGGACATAGCGGCAGGCCTGTTGTGCATTGTGGGTCGCCGAATTGCCGCAGGCCGTCAATAGTATCCCGCCGAGCAGCACTGTCACCGGGATAACGATTGTTTTGAAGACCGGCCGAGACGTTGCTACTCGCCTGTCCACTTAACGGTCTTCGCCAACAGGAATCTGGAGATCTGCAGACATTTCTCTAAAATGGGGCATATCGTGTCTTCTCCTGCATAAATCTTCGCCAGAGATAAACTTGACCGCCCAACAACAGTCACTTTGCGCACCGGCGAGTCGGTTGGGGAAGCGGTGCTCTCCAGAGTGCCAACTTCTAAGGGAAGGCCCATGCCGCCGATTGCGGAAAGTTCAATTGCCAGACGAAGCAAGTCGGTATCCTTATCCACCGGAGGCAGGTCCCACGTCATTGATAGAAGCATATGATAGGTGTCTTCCGGGACGTCGTCATCTCCCAAAAGTGCGGCCTCGTCCTCAAACGCTAAGAGAATGCGTGGTTCTACATCTAAATTTAGGTGGAAATCCAGAGGCTCTCCGCAGGCGTCTTCGGGATGCAGATCGATTTCCCATGCCTGCCGCATGGAGTAGGTTTCAATAAAGTGGCGCTCATCGTGCACATGAAATCCGTGCTCCATCGCATGATCTTTGATCTCAGTCACAAATCCTGAAATATCTACTGCCGCCATATGGAACTAGAGTTTAGCGCTACGCAGCGACATTTTACAGATTGAAAGCCATAAATCTGATATTCGAAACTACCAGCGTGAAATCCAAAAGGCGCCTAACTGGAAATATGCTGTTGGATATGTCAGATCAGTTCTCAGAGTTTGGAATATTCGGTCCAGAGTCGCTGGCTTGGAAGATCCATTCGCACCCGTCGGCATGGATTGGAGCAATACGAGCTTTACTGATTCAGGCTCTGGAACCCAGGGCAATGGCTGGCGTGGCCCAGTTTTCCCAATTCGGCGAGAATACTTGGCAAAGGTTCAGGACGACCAGTGAATTCATAATGGCTCTCACTTACAAGTCGCGGCCCGAAGCAGAGGCTGCGATCGCAAGGGTGCGCAAGATTCATGAACCGATCGTCGGCATTGACCCGTACACGAATCAACCATTCAGCGCGAATGATCCATATTTGTTGGCCTACGTTCACAATTGTTTAGTGGATTCATTATTGGCTGCCTATATGACCTTTTCACATAGACTTTCCCTGCGTGAGCAGGATCAATATGTTGCCGAGATGTACGAGGTGGCACGACTGATTGGAGCAGACCTGGCGGAAGTGCCAAGGACGGCTTCAGGTCTTGCGGAGTGGCTTTGCTCGCAAAAAGGACTGGTTGTTACGCGCGAGGCACGACTTGCGGCCGAAACACTCAGGGATATCAATCTTCATCCCAATCTGCGCCAGTTATGGAATGTCGCATGGAATGCCTCTCTTTCGATCATGCCACCGTATGCATTGGAACTTTACGGATTCGACATTTCTGTAGGCTCTTCCGTCGTCTATAAAAAGTTGGCTCGGATTATTGCGGGGTTGATGAGACTGACGCTGCCGAGCCATCCTTATTACCGTGAGGCAAAGTTCTCCTTTTACGATCATTACTCGCGAAACGAAGGTCAGCGCTGTCTGAACCAGATCGAGCATCTGGTGATGGATCTGCTTACGATTACCATTTCTGGACGGTAGTTTTTAAACATGCCGTATGACTCATCGCATATTATCCGGGTATTTTCCGAGACAGCCGACGCTATAGCCGAAAGAGTATCGGGCGGGTTGTCGTGGGAGAAGAGCGGGGGCCATATGGGCCAGCACCAAGGCGACCTAGATGCCGATGAGGTTGCAATTGCGATAATCACGGGCCATGGGCTGACAGTTTTTTCTGAAGAGTCCGGTTATACCTATCCTGCGAGCTATGCCACCGAAGATCAGGAGCGAGTAGTGGTTGTATTGGATCCAGTTGATGGATCGACCAACGCTTCGAAGGGAATACCTTTTTACTCGGTATCACTTTGTGCCGTGATAGATGGCAATCCGGCGATAGGCATGGTTAGGAACCTGGTTTCGGGCGATACTTACGTTGCGCAAGCGGGAAAGGGAAGCACAAAAAACGGTAAGTCAATTTCGCCGTCCGCGGTCAGAGAGATTTCCAAAGCTGTCCTGGGGATCAACGGCTACCCTCCTAAACACCTTGGCTGGGCGCAGTACAGAGCATTTGGCTCGGCAGCGCTGGAACTGTGCATGGTTTCAGAAGGATTGCTTGATGGCTATATAGATCTATCCAAGGCATCATTAGCAAGCTGGGATGTGCTAGGCGGTTTGCTGGTTTGTTTGGAATCGGGAGCAGCGGTGATATGTCAGGATGGAAGCGACTACGCCATTTCCGACCTGGTAGAACGAAAAAGAATCGCGGTAGCAGGGACTCGTGAGTTAGCACTCGAGCTGCGCGCAAAAGCGTGGCAGTGATGCAAATTTTCGGCAGATCCTTTGTGATGGCTTGCTAGTCTTTATCTGCCTAGGGGCGCTTAGCTCAGTTGGCTAGAGCAGCTGGCTTACAACCAGCAGGTCACAGGTTCGAGTCCTGTAGCGCCCACCACGCCCACCACGCCAACCACAACAGTGTAAAGATCAGGTAGATGCTTGACA
>JAJYFX010000320.1 GCA_021785315.1 Actinomycetes bacterium
GATACATGGTGAGCGGGTCAGAGGCTTTGGCTCCAAGTTCGAACGCCGTTGTCGGGGCCGTCGGCGAAAGCAGGACGTCAAAGCGATCATAGGCATTTTGAAAAGAGTCGATGATCATAGTTCTGACCTTCTGCGCCTTGACGTAGTAAGCGTCGTAGTAGCCCGAGGACAGCGCGAAAGTCCCCAGCATTATGCGCCTCTTCACCTCTGCTCCAAAACCCTGCGTTCTCGTGGAGACATAAGTCTCATTCATGTCCTGGCCATCAACACGAAGCCCATAGCGAACTCCGTCGTAGCGGGCAAGGTTCGACGAGGCTTCGGCAGGTGCGATCAAATAGTACGCAGAAAGTCCATAGGTCACAGCGGGCACTGATACATGCTCGACTTTCGCGCCTTGATCGCTCAAGCTTCTAGCCGACGCCATCAATGCTTCGCCGACCATTGGAGCAGCTCCTTCAATCAGCTCTTCAATGATGCCCACTCGAAGCCCTCGGACTCCCTTGTCCAAGTTAGAAATCAGGTCAGGAAACGGGCTCTCCAGGCTGGTTGAATCTCTGGAGTCATGTCCAGCAATGACTTGCAGGAGAAGTGCAGCGTCCTTTACATTGCGCGCAAACGGACCAACCTGATCGAGGGAAGACGCGAAGGCGATCAATCCGTATCTCGAGACCGTCCCATAGGTGGGCTTGACGCCGACAATGCCGCAAAGGGCGGCTGGCTGGCGAATTGAACCGCCGGTATCCGATCCGAGCGCCAACGCAGCAAACTTTGCAGCCACTGCGGCAGCTGAACCTCCGGAGGAGCCTCCGGGAACCCTGTTCAAATCGTATGGATTCCTAGTCGGGCCGAAGGAGGAGTTCTCGGTAGAAGACCCCATCGCGAATTCATCCAGGTTCGTCTTTCCCATAGCTATCGCGCCAGCGGAGCTAACCCTCTCTACCACCGTGGCGCTATAGGGAGGTTTCCATCCTTTGAGAATTTGAGATGCGCATGTGGTGGTTTGCCCGCGAGTCACGAGATTGTCCTTGAGAGCAATCGGCACCCCTGCGAGGCGACCCGGATCTTCGCCTCTAGCTATCTTGGCGTCAACTTCTTTGGCAGCTGCAATGGCCGCGGCGCTTGTCAATTGCAAAAACGAATTCAGATTTGCATCTTGAGACTCAATCAGGTCCAAATGCTCCTCGGCCACTTCCAAAGCCGAAATCTCTTTTGAACTTACCAGCTCTGCTATTTCAGAAGCACCTAGTCCTACAGACACCCCCATTATGGGGCCTCTCCTAGAATTCTCGGCACCAAAAATCGTCCGTCTTCGGACGCGGGAGCCTGCGACAACACTTCTTCGCGGCTGAGGGAGGCCGTCTCGACATCGGGCCGGAAAACATTCTTGAGCTCGAGCGGGTGGGCGGTAGGCAAAAGATCATCCGTGTCGAGAGACATAATGTCCCTTGCGTGGTCAAGTATTGCGCCAAGTTGATCCGTGTACATGAGCTCTTCCTCTTCGCTGAGCGAGAGCTTGGCAAGGTTCGCCACATGATTAACTTCTCTTCGAGAGATACTGTCTGACATGCAATCCAATCTTATCTGATGCGGCAGCGCACTTTGCAGATGCTAGATTGTCTTTTCCAAGTCGCTACCGAAAAAAGAAGTTCCGCGAGTTTCTTTTGATTGCTTGGGCATCAAAGCCCAAGGTATCCTCATGGAATCTCCCTTAAAGCCACAGCTGGCCCAACCTTGCCCGAATCTTAGGACCCGGTCCGCCAACTGAAATGACCTCAAAATAATCGTAGAATCAAAGTTGAAACTTGGCAGTGCCAGTGTTGGGCGTTGTACCCGAAGGATAAGCAACTTTGACGATCGCCAATCTGTGGTTGGCATAAGAGAATTACAGGACAGATACATGTCCAAGAGATCGAATACAATGTCTCACCATATTGGGCAGCATCACGAGCAGAACTATATGGAAGGTCTACCAATGGAAAAGTTCCAGTTTCTAAGTCCTGAGTGGATTGAAAAGGCGAAGGAAATTCGAGAGTCTCACCGCAATAGCGAAACAAATCTCACCATCACAATCCGAATGAATCAGCTTGTAACTGATCTGCCCTTCGATGGGAACGAACTCCGGACTTACGTGGATACATCTGGCGGAATTCTTGAAATCGAGCTTGGCGAGTTGCCAGACCCGGATGTTTCCGTGATCATAGACTACGACACCGCCAAAGCAATTTTCGTAGACCTGGATTCGCAAGCTGCCATTCAGGCCTTCATGGCCGGCAAAATAAAGGTGACCGGGGACCTGACAAAGCTAATGGCTTTACAGGGAAGCATGACTCCAAATGAAGCTGGATCGAAAATTGCCCAAATGATCAAGGACATTACCACGTAATTAAATGGATCTATCCGGTTACGATAGAGACCGACGAACCAGCCTGAACCGAAGTTCCCGGCCGAGGGCTGGTTGCAACGACAGTATTCGAACCGAAATAGGTGTAGACCGAACCCACAGTCAAGCCAGCCTGGTTCAGAGTCGCCTCAGCCTGCTGTAAGTTGTCCCCCACGACGTTCGGCACCGTTACCATCCGGGGTCCCTTGGAAACAACAAACGCCACGGTAGTCCCGCGCTGTACCATAGATCCCGCGGTCTGAGTTTGAGAAATCACCACCCCAGAAGAAACCGTCGTCGAATACGCCGTGCTCTCCGACGGAACGAGTTCCAAAGCCTTGATTTGAGCCAAGGCAGTCTGTTCGCTTTCTCCAACGAGATTGGGGACTTGTCGTGGAGTTGGCCCTTCACTTATCGTGAGAGTAATCTTTGTTCCAACATCTTGCAGCCCCGACGAGGGTGAAGCTGACATCACCTGGTTGAGCGGAGCAGTCTCGGAATAGCTCTGCTGAATCACTGGAACCAGTCCAATCGATTTGAGCCTGTTCTCCGCTTCAGTGGCCGACATCCCAACAACTGCCGGGACCTCAACGGGGGCAAGGCCCTTGGACACCACCAAATTCACAGGCTTGCCCCTTGAAAGCGATGTCCCGTACTTGGGCACTTCGGAACTGACATCTCCCGCTTTCACGGAAGAAGAATAGGAATAGGAGATAGTACCGACCTTGAGATGCGCTGATGTTATCGATGATTCAGCGGCTTTCAGGGTATCCCCGACCACTAGTGGAACCTTGGCGGCGAACACCAGCGAGTAAACCTTCGATGGTATTCCGGCGAAAGAAATCGCTGCAAGCAGCGCGATCAAAATCAGAGCGGCAAGGGCAAGCCACAGCGGGCGGCGTCTTCTTGGGGGCGTCCCATTGGCACTATGGATTCGAGCTGTCTTTGGACCTGGAGCCGCTGCCTGAGATTTTGGCGCAGATCGCGGTGCAAGCATATCGAATGGCACAGCGAGTTCAGGCACGATGGAAAGGCTGTCAATGACGGTCGCATCCGAAACAACTGCGCCGGCACCAGATGAAGCCACTGAGATCTCGCCGATTTCCGTAAGATCTCCATTCTCATCGGCGATCATCGGGGATGGGCCAACAACCTTCAGTGGAGTCGGAGGATCTAAGAATCTAACCAGTTTTTCCAGCTGAGACACGAGATCCACCGAGGTGATCCTGTCATTGGACGATAACTTGAG
>JAJYFX010000321.1 GCA_021785315.1 Actinomycetes bacterium
GGTTGACTTAATATTTCGAACCTTTCTTGTATTCTTGCAAGCTGTTCAATGACTTAGTCGTGACATGGTTTGTGACATGGAATTGCTTTCTAACGGTGTTTGACGGTTTCGGAGGTCAATTCCATATGGCCTGTGAGCTGCTATTGCTTACTACAAGACACTTCCAATATCCCAGGTCATATAACTTACAACCAGCAGGTCACAGGTTCGAGTCCTGTAGCGCCCACCACGCCCACCACAACAATGTAAAGATCAGGTAGATGCTTGACAAATAAGCATCGGAACTTCCTTTACACATGTTCGATACATACTTGACACTGTTTCAGGACATGCTGGATACCCACCTTTGCTCTTGTACTCGCTTGCTGATTCGCCTAGAGCTTCGGCTGAACGACGAAGCACTGTGTCCCGTGCTTGAGTCAGGCGGATGTTGAGCCGCTCTGTCTTTGCGGCCATTGAAACAGATGTGCGCCAATTACGTACATTTGTAAAACTAATAAGCACGGATTTGCAAGGCGGTAGTTGATCGAAGCTTGGTGGGACATATATCTGTGCGGCGTTCCAAGCCAAGCGCAAGTGCTGCTCGAGAAGGCGATAACTGGCTGCCTCTTGGACAACGCTGGCAAGGTGAGATATCGAGTCATCATTCGATTGGCAGATGTAATGACCCGACTGAAGGACTCAATCTCTGTGTGAAAAAGGTGAAGCGTTGCGGATATGGATTCAAAATCTTCAATAATTGTCGCTTGATGGTTTTTCTTCATGCCGGTGGGGTCGCTTAAACTAAACTCCCATGTCGGCCTCGGATCGGAACGCATAGTCCCACTTACTCGCCCAGGGCCTGCTAATCCGGGATGCGATTCGTGCCTCCCTAAAATGGCGCAAAGTTGGCTTCCGAGAGGTGAAATTTGCGCGAGTTGCTGACTGCAAGGAAGAAAAGAGGTCTCACGGTGCGCCTCCTATATCAAGAATGCAATGACAATCCATTGACATAGCACCGCGATTATGACAAATGCATGAAACACCTCGTGATACCCGAATACCTCCGGTATGGGATCCGGCTTGCGCAGCGCGTAGACAATAGCGCCGATGCTATAGAAGACGCCGCCGAGAACAAGCAAACTCAAAGCTTCGATTCCTGACGAACGAAACAGCTCCGGAAGCACCAATATTGCGGCCCAGCCAAGGGCTAGATAGACCAGCGAATTCAGCCACTTTGGAGCGCGTGCCCAGGCCAGTTGCAAAATAATACCGGTTAGGGCACCCAGCCAAGCTAGCCAAAGTATGAAAACCTGGGTCTCCCCGTGGAGTGCCAGCAGTGCAATTGGCGTATAGGTGCCGGCCACAGCGGCAAATATCATCGAGTGATCTAATCGTCGCATGCGCAGCCTTGCCTGGGTTGACCAGGTATGGCGATGAAAGGCGGCGCTGACCCCGAACATGGCAGAAAGGCAGATCGAATAAATGCTGAACGCCATGCGTGCTCGATCGTCTTTAGCACCTGCTATTAGTGCAACTCCCATTGCAAGCGATATCCAAAAAGCTATCTGGTGTGATACCCCTCGAAATTTAGGTTTGATTGAAGAAGCAATGGCGGAAGAAATCGCGAAATCCTTTCATGGCTCGACTACCTTTCCTAGATCATACGCGTCTCTTCTTTCCGGCTGGGGTACCGGCTGGGGCACTGGCTGAGTTGATGGATCTTGGCATGCGTCTGTGGAGGTTGTCGGGCAGTCACCTTTGATACCGTAATTGTTTCGTGAATGTTAATTCTTCGCTGCGCGCCCAGTGCTTCTGGATGAGCCTGACGAATTGTGCTAATAAAGTGTCCCGGTGGCGTTGCTCCATTTTTGTCAAGGACATCGTTTTCCTTTTTGACCAACATAGGTCGGGCGGTCTCGATGATCATTGCGATTGGGAATTCGGAGGCATTTTGGCCGCTGAAGGCTGAGGGGTAATAGCTGGTAGGGGTGTCTGTTCCGGAAAGGTGTGGCTATGCATTTCAACAGCGGAGATACTGCTTGGGTACTGGTGAGTAGCGCATTAGTGCTTTTTATGACGCCGGGACTTGCATTCTTTTACGGAGGAATGGTTAGGTCGAAGAACGTACTTGGCATAATGATGCAGAATTACGTCACTATGGGCGTCGTGAGCATACTTTGGGTTTTTGTCACCTACAGTCTCGCTTTTGGTCCCGACTGGGGCGGTTTCGGGATTATTGGAACTCTGCACAATTTTGGCCTCGCCCACATCAACCAGCCGATTGCTGGATTCACAGGAGTCAAGGCTCAATCGATTCCGCCTATCGTGTTTGTGATCTTTCAGATGATGTTCGCGATAATCACTCCGGCAATAATCACCGGGTCAACTGCCGACCGACTGAAGCTGAGCGCTTTCATAGTTTTCATTATCGCATGGTCGATACTTGTCTATGCCCCTATCACTCACTGGGTATTTTCGCCGAACGGTTGGATGGCAAAAATGGGAGTGGAGGATTTTGCCGGCGGATCAGTAGTCGAGATGAACTGTGGAATTGCAGGCATCGCCGTTGCACTGGTCGTAGGACGTAGGCGCGGGTGGCCAAAAGATTCCATGATGCCGCACAACGTTCCATTGGCATTAATCGGAGCAGGAATACTGTGGTTTGGATGGTTTGGTTTCAACGCCGGATCCGCTCTCGGCGCGAATATTTTGTCCGCCAACGCGTTCATCAACACAAATACGGCTGGCGCTGCGGCACTTCTGGCTTGGATGGTAGGTGAAAAGATACGCACGGGTAAGTCGACGACCTTGGGTGCTGCCTCCGGAGCTGTTGCCGGTCTTGTGGCTATAACTCCGGCATGTGGATTCGTCAACGTTTGGGGAGCACTGGCCATCGGCATAGCGGCTGGCTTTGCTTGCGAGTCTGCAGTGCATTTCAAATTTAAATTCAAACTCGATGATTCGCTGGATGTGGGTGGGGTCCACCTCATCGGGGGAATAGTCGGGACCCTGTTGATAGGCCTCTTCGGATCCAGCGCTATCAACGGGGTAAACGGCCTCCTGTTGGGAGGAAACGTTACACTTCTCTGGCACCAGGCGGTGGCGGTCTTAGCCACGATCGTCTACGGTTTTGCAGTTACCTGGTTGATCGCAACGATAATTCACAAGACCATTGGTATGCGGGTCTCGGATAACGACGAGACGCTTGGTCTGGACCTTGCTCTGCATGCGGAGCGCGGCTACGAACTAGGTACCGGACTTGGGGTAAGGGTCGGCTCGATGTTCACAACCAGTCACGAGGGCGAATGAAGAGAAACCCGCAGCAAATGCAGTAGAACAGGCGCTGTCATTTGCTTGAAGCGGTCGCGTCGGCTTCCTTGCCAAGCTCTATCTGCAGTCTTGGAAGAAGTGCGGCAAAATCAAGATCGGCAAAGCCAGCCTCACAAGTCTTGGAGATTAAATCCGCCGATAGGGAAGTGACAGGGAGGATGAGGCTGTCACTGCCAGCTAATTCAAGCGCCAGTTTCATGTCCTTAGACAACATGGCGGCCGTAAAGGTCGCGTCATAGTTTCGACTCACGAGTCCGGGAGTCTTGGCTGCAATAAACGGAGAACCGATCGACGAGTT
>JAJYFX010000322.1 GCA_021785315.1 Actinomycetes bacterium
TGGTGGCTATCCAGCTGGCCGGGGTCTTTCCGAGCTGAGAAGCTATGCCTCAGGCTCAAGCCGGAGCACAGAAGTGTGAATCGAGGCGTAAACCCACCTATCCGAGCTCTGATCGGTGCAGATGGTTGACAGCCGTTGCGTATTGGTAGTCCGGCGGCAACGTCCTCGAGCTATTCCAGACGAATTTAGGGGGGAGAATCACTGGTGCTTGGGGGAAGAGGTATCGCGTTCGATAACGACTGGTTGGCAGCAGGGGAGACCGGCCTTGTTGTTTTCGACATGCTTGAGTGTTATCGGGGTCCTGTGGAAGATGCAGGAACGTTGCAAAACGTTGTAAAACTTGTAAAGGCATGTCGCTTGGCCGGATTGCCGGTTTTCTTTGCCCGTGCAGATCATCGGGCCGATGGAAGAGATTTTGCCCTGACTATGTCGGATAGGAATTCTCAATTCGAAGCATGGGGGCCGGCAAGCAAGCCTCCGACGGTTCCGCCATATGGCTCAGGCTCACCAATGCTGTTGCCGTTGAGAGAATTGGAAATGTCGGAAGCTGATTTTGACATCCCTAAGCACCGCTGGTCAGCATTTGCCGGGACTGCTCTTGATATCAGCCTTAGAGCGCTGGGTATCTCAACCATCTTGTTGGTCGGAGGATCGACCCACGTGGGCATAGCATCCACTGCATATGCGGCACGTGACCTGGATTACCAGGTTACCGTGGTTCGTGACGGCTGCCATGGATCCAGGGAACAAAGAGAGTTCTTCCTTGACCATGTGTTTCCGAGAATGTGCAGGGTCCGCACGGTAGCCGAAGTGATTGCGAGAATCGTTCCGCAGAGCTGATCCGTGCGTCTGCGATTCGATTGCCGGGCGAGAATAGGCCGCTGCTATCAGGGCTGGTCATGGTGGAATTAAAGTAAGGAAGGTATTTTTGGGACCTGTCCTGAACCTTGTTGGCTCAAGATGGGTGCTTAGATGCGACGGAGAGCGGTCAAGTAGTAAATTTGGTTGGCGTGTGGGGTGTCCTGCTCCGGGGGCAGGCATCCGGGGGAGGTATCATGGCTGAACATGTCAGGCTTCTTAACAATGACGAAGTTGCCTCGCTGGTTGATGTAGAGAGTTGTTTCGAACCATTGGAGGCAGCCTTTAGGGATCTGGGTCATGGAGATGCGGCGAGCGTTCGCCGACACGACGTCCTGTCGAGCGTGCCGCAAATCAACGCAATAAATTCTTTCAAATCGATGAGTGGCGTCGTGCCGTCTCTGGACGCAGCCTGCCTCAGGGTCGATTCGGATCTATTACGGATGCCTGCGGCGGGAGGAAGCAGTCGGAGAGAGAAACTTACCAGTTCTCAGGAGGAGGCGGTCAGGATCGGCAAGGAAAACGGATTGCTGATGCTGTACCAGATTTCAACCGGAGAGCTCCTGGCAATTTTGACCGATGGCGAGGTGCAGAGACTGAGAGTTGGGGTAACCAGCGCGCTGGCTGCCAAATATCTTGCCAATTCCAACTGCTCGAAAGTCGGATTCCTTGGTACCGGTTATCAGGCTGAAACTCAGTTTCAAGCTTTAGCAGTACTTTTGCCGCAGATGAGCGCGAAGGTGTTCAGCCCAAACGTCGTTCATCTCCACGAGTTCGTTGAAAAAATGTCTCGGATTACCGGATGTAAGGTCGAAGCCGCGTCAAGCGCAGCCGAAGCGGCGGAGTCAGCGGAGATTCTCGTGTCGGCCACGAATTCGCTGCATCGGACGATAATGCCTGAATGGATTAGGCCTGGAATGCATATCAACTGCATAAAAAAGCAGGAAGTTGATTTGGAGGTGTTGGCAAAGTGTGATCTGTTGGTCGTCGGCAGCACGGGAGATACGGCACACGTGATAGTTGGAGATCTGCGAGATAAGAAACTCAATGAGACTGCGCCCGGATGGTGGAAAGACCCGGACCATGCTTGGGAGAGCTTCCCTTTCCTTGCTGATGTGATTGCTGGAGAGCGTGACGGAAGGACTAGCTCTGACCAGGTAACTTGCTACGTAGGGCACGGCACCGGAATTCAGTTCGCTGCGATTGCGATGCTGGCTTATAGCAGAGCGGTCGAAAATGAGATAGGTTACCTGGTTCCTTCGGCAAGATTTCTTCAGCCAATTCTTCAGCGCTAGCCCGAGAATCCTTTGGGACCTGTGTTCCACGCCAACAGCCTGTGGGTGGAACGATTCCCACCGGCTAAGAGGCGAGTCTCAGGCAACGGACCGAGTAAACGTTTGGACCCATATATTTATCGTTTGGACCCATATGTTTTTGCTCCCACCGGGATAGAATTACTTTATGCCTAGTTCATGGGGTGAGCTTTACCGATCCGCTCCTTTGCGGGATGAAGAATTCGAGACTTTGTCCGGGATTCCTCTCGCCCCGGTTTACGGTCCGGACGGACCGGTGAATCCGGACGACACAGCCGCTCAAGCTGGAGAGCTACCCGGAAAATATCCCTACACCAGAGGTCCTTATGCCTCAATGTATCGTTCCAAGCTATGGACTATGAGGATGTTCGCCGGCTTCGGGACTGCAGTAGATACGAATCGCCGCTTTCACGATATTCTCAACGCCGGCGGCAATGGTCTTTCGACGGCTTTCGATCTCCCAACACTGATGGGCCGGGATTCAGACGATCCTAAATCTGAAGGTGAAGTGGGCAAATGTGGCGTTGCAATCGACATCGTCGATGACATGCTGGATCTGTTTGACGAGATCGATCTGTCAAGGGTGACTACGTCCATGACCATAAACTCTCCGGCGCCAATCATCTTGGCGATGTTCGTTCAGGCGGCCCGTGAGCGCGGCATAGAGACATCGGCACTTGGCGGGACGCTCCAAAACGATATCCTAAAAGAATATCAGGCCCAGAAGGAGTATAGATTCCCGCCCCGTCCATCGGTGAGACTCGTTGTTGATACCTTCCGCTATTGCTCCGCCGAGATGCCGAAATGGCATCCGATATCTGTATCCGGATATCACATCCGCGAGGCGGGTTCAACTGCAGCCCAAGAGCTGGCCTTTACTTTAGCCAACGGTTTTGGTTACGTCGAGGCGGGAATTCAAGCTGGAATGGATGTTGATTCTTTCGTCCCCCGTCTCTCTTTCTTTTTCAACTCCCATATCGACTTCTTCGAGGAGATCGCCAAATTCCGGGCTGCCCGCAGGATCTGGGCCCGCTGGATGAAAGAGCGCTATAAGGCAAATGATCCAAGATCGACCCAACTGAGGTTCCATGTACAGACTTCAGGCGTATCACTCACAGCTCAACAGCCCCAAGTTAATATTATCAGGACCGCCCTTGAAGCTCTGGCTGGAGTCATGGGAGGAACACAGTCCCTTCACACCAACTCCATGGACGAGGTGTTGGCCCTGCCGACTGAGCACGCAGCCCGCATCGCTCTTAGGACACAGCAAGTCATTGGATATGAGACCGGCGTGCCAAGCGTAGCTGATCCTCTGGGCGGGTCATATTTTGTCGAAGCTCTGACCGATGAGATCGAAACCAAGGCCGAAGCTATCTTCTCTTATTTGGATGAGCTTGGATCGGGGTCGATCCTCGAGGGAATTTATGCGGCAATCGAG
>JAJYFX010000323.1 GCA_021785315.1 Actinomycetes bacterium
GAATTTTGCCAGCTGGAACCTGACAAAAAAAGGGCTGGAGGTAACGTTCTCCCAAGGCCAGGTCGGAGCGGCGGCAGCCGGCGTCGTTAGTATAATTCTGCCATACGCCGATTTTGCGCAATTGGCGAATCGTTCTGGACCATTGGCCAATCCGTAGTCGCTGCTAGTATTCTCTAGCGTCAAAGGGTGGCTATGGGCTAGGTTTAGTTTTAGCACTGGTGCTTTGTTCGGCATTTTGGGGTAATCATTAAAAAGGAGTTGAAGTTGACTACATCTGCGTTGACTATTAGAAAGCCGCGCGTGCTGGCGGATCTAGTTGCTGGAAGCGCGATTCGAGAGGTTAGTCTTGTCGTCGGGTACGCCGCATTCATTGGCCTCTTTGCGCAAATCAGCGTGCATCTGTCGTTCACTCCTGTGCCTATCACGGGGCAAACATTTGCTGTTCTTATTGGTGCCGCGGCTTTGGGCTGGGCCAGGGCAGGCGCCGGATCTTTGCTGTACGCAGTCGCGGGCATGGCTGGCATTCCGTGGTTTGCCAGCGCAACAGGTGGCTTAAAGATCGCATCTTCGCCAAGCTTTGGATACATAGTCGGATTTGTCGTCTGTTCCATGCTTGTTGGGATGCTTGCGAAGGCAGGATGGGATCGCAAGTTTATTGGCACCGCTTCTGCGATGGTGTTGGGCAATGTCGTTATTTATGGATTCGGTGTGGCTTGGTTGGCTGCGTCCATCCACGTGCCGGCTTCCAAGGCCATCGCGCTTGGAATGACACCGTTCCTTGCGGGAGACCTAGTCAAGCTCGTCCTCGCGACCGCTTTGCTGCCGGGTGCATGGTACGCAGTTAGCAAGCTCTCGAAGTAACTTACCTAGGCGTTATCAGGGTGCGGGCACTGCCCGCGCCCTTTTTGCATTTTCGCGTCATGTCGCGAAAATGTCTAGATCTTGAAATCGATCTGCCTGCCTTGGCCCTTTTCGAAGATCTCGGGCAATGGGAGCGAGACGGCCTCGTCTAGCAGGTGAAGGTATTCCATTCTGGGGATTGCAAGTCCGCCGAGCGATTCAAGGTGGCGGGTCATCCACTGGGTGTCGATCAGGGTCCCTCCCTGTTCCAGCATCGTTGAGATCAGAACTGCCAATGCCGCTTTTGATGCGTCAGATCTCTTGTGAAACATTGACTCGCCAGCGAAAAGGCCGCCTATCGCGACTCCGTATAGACCGCCGACAAGTTCTTTCTGCGCCCCTTGTCCTATCCATACTTCGAAGCTGTGCGCCCAGCCAAGTTCGTGGAGGCGGATGTAGGCCTCTTGAATGTCGGGAGTAATCCAGAATCCCGGTCTTTGGGGATTTGCGCAATTTGAAATCACATCCCGAAATGCCAGATCCATAGAATAGGTAAATCTGTTGATTGATTTCCTGAGCGATCTGGAAATTTGGTAAGGGATACTGCCCATGTTTCGTGTGTTGGCGAGAAAAGTTCCGCGCCACTTAGGGCAAAACCACCCAAGTTTGCTCCCCTCGAGAGGCATAGGGAATAGTCCGGAGCGATAAGCCGCCAATAATGTTGCAGGACTCAAATCTCCGCCCTGAAATATAATATCACTGTTAAAATTGGAGCTGACCAGGATGTCTATCAGTTCTGCGATCTGCGGCACGGCGAATTTTGAAAATCCTGGATCTCTTGGATTCAAACTCATTACTGAAAAATTAGCGCATTTGCGAATATTTTTGTTAGCCTGAATAACCATGTCGGAACAGCCGATCACAAAAAAGTTAGAAGATCTAAAAGCACGCAAGGCCGAGGCCCTGGTGGCCGGTACGCCTCACGCGGTTGAGCGCCAGCATGCAAAAGGCAAGATGACTGCCCGCGAGCGCATCGAGTATCTGTTGGACGAGGGTTCATTTCAGGAGCTTGACATGCTTGCGCGGCATCGGGCTCACGGGATGGGATTGGAGAAGAACCGGCCATTCACCGATGGAGTGATTACCGGGTTTGGAACCATTGACGGTCGCAAGATATGCATTTTTTCTCAGGATTTCACTGTTTTCGGGGGTGCTCTCGGAGAGGTCTTTGCGGAAAAGATTCATAAGGTAATGGATTTGGCGGCATCGGTGGGGGTGCCGATGATCGGTCTCAACGATGGCGCTGGAGCCAGAATCCAAGAGGGTGTGGTATCTCTTCATTCCTACGGAGGCATATTTCATCGCAATGTCGCCTCATCCGGAGTGATCCCGCAGATATCGGTCGTGATGGGCCCATGTGCCGGCGGTGCGGTTTATTCGCCGGCGATGACCGACTTCATCTTCATGGTCAAGGAAAGCAGCCACATGTTCATTACCGGGCCAGATGTGGTCAAGACTGTGACTGGCGAGGACGTTACGCTAGAAGAGCTCGGCGGGGCTATGAGCCACGCGTCAAAGAGCGGCGTAGCCACCTTTGTGGCGGAAGATGAAAAGTCTTGCCTTGATGAGGTCAGGTACCTCCTCGGCTTTCTTCCCTCGAACAATCTGGAAATCCCTCCAAGGGTTGAGCCTACCGATGATCCAGAGAGGCTTTTGCCTGAGCTGCTAGATCTCATGCCTGACTCCTCGAACCAGCCATATGACATGAAAAAGGTGATAACTGCAACGCTGGATGATGGTGAGTACTTCGAATACTTTCCGCACTGGGCGCGAAATATTACCTGTGGTTTTGGACGTCTGAATGGCTACGTGGTGGGAGTCGTCGGGAACCAGCCAAGCGTGCTCGCCGGTGTCTTGGATATCGACTCTTCCGAGAAGGCGGCGCGCTTCGTTCGTACCTGCGACGCCTTCAACATTCCGATAGCTACATTTGTCGATGTTCCCGGATTCATGCCAGGAGTCGACCAGGAGTATGGCGGCATCATCCGCCACGGAGCCAAGCTGCTGTACGCCTACTGTGAGGCAACTGTGCCCAGGGTGCAGATAATCACCCGCAAAGCCTATGGTGGGGCGTATGTGGTCATGAATTCCAAGTCGGTTGGCGCAGACTTCGCGTTTGCCTGGCCGAGCGCCGAGCTGGCGGTTATGGGCCCGCAAGGCGCGGTGGAAGTCGTGCACCGCAGAGAATTGGCGAAGGCTGAAGATCCAATGCGAAGACGCCAGGAGCTGGTCGACGAATATATCGACCGCTATGCCAACCCCTATATCGCCGCCGAGCGGGGATTCGTCGACGATGTGATAGATCCTGCTGACACCAGAAAGATTCTCATTTCCTCATTCGAAATGCTGAGAACCAAGCGCGAAGAACTGCCACGCCGAAAGCATGGAAATGTCCCGCTTTAGAGGTTGGGTCTGACATGGATCTTGCTGATGAGCAGCTGAGTGACAACGAAGCGGTGGCTGTCATTTCCGCAGCCGTGCGAGAGATCCTCTCCAGGAGGGGTTCCGCTGAAGCCAAAGTTCCCCAAGATCTGCCAGCCTGGCGGTTTTCCGGCCGGTGGTGGAACCAGCCGCTTCCGATTGGCCGTTCGCGCCCCACTCTTCGCTAACTCAGAGGTCTTGCAAGCGGTGCTATTTGCCTTTGCGGCGAGCTGAAATGAGTTCCAGCACCTCGGCCATGATTTTAGC
>JAJYFX010000324.1 GCA_021785315.1 Actinomycetes bacterium
CATTGCGCAAATCCGGACGAGCTTGGTCACACCCTGCAGGGCTCGTTCATGAAGTGTCTGCTCTGAATTTAGCACGTGCAGCTCTCAGTCGCTCGAACCGGTGGCAGCTGGGCAAAGCTCGGCTGCAGCCTGAGAGTAAATGGGGTGAAGGAAGTAGCGGCAAAGTTGGGCATAGGGATAGTTGACGTGCAAGCATGGTCCGCTTCTCGAAGGTGTCACTGGCGGACCCGGCCAAAGATGTCACCCACCAGCGGGACCCAGCCGAACAATATCGCGTGTAAAGGCTGGTCTATTTTCCGGCAGGTTTTTGGTGGCTAACGCGTCCGGCGTTGCAATCCCATCTGAGCCAATATCAGCAAACCCGCGCTCGGGTCCACCTGCCACTGACAAGGCGGAAATGCCGTGAAGATTTGCACGATTTGGATATGTCAACGCCTGCGATTCGGAGCTGAGCTACTTTAATGACTGACTGTCCTTTTGGCAGGTAATCTCAGGATGTCCGTGCTGGGGAAAGCGTGAAATACCGGCAGACTGATATTCGTGTTCAAAGACGACGTTCCTCGTTTTCCGCTTCTGCAAGCCATCGAGTCGGTCATCTCTTAGCCAATTCCGACTGCCTGAGATGCCTGTCCTCAAGAATTTGTATCCTTATACCCTTCCCGTGCGTCAATGTGATGTTGATCAACTTGATAAAGGAGAATCAAATGAAAAAGACAGTCGGCACCTTGGATAAGGTGATTCGGGTTGTGATAGCAATAGCTGCTGTAATAGTGGCATTTGCTCTAGGGGCAAGCACGGCACTCGGGATAGTCCTTCTTGTCGTCGCAATGATTCTGCTGATAACGGGGGTGTCGGGATACTGCCCCGTCTATTCCCTGCTCAAGGTTGACACGCTATCTGAAGGCAAAAGCTCTGGTCATAGAGTCGCTCATTGAACCGTTGTCGAGGCCTATTATTGGTGCATCAAATTTTGAGCGTTTCAGGCCAACCACCTCGTTAGGTTTCGGGGGTAGCTGTTTCTCGCAACTGTCGCCGAGGCTATGGAATATAGTTGTCATAAGATGAATGACTCCGAAGCGCTCCTGGTCACAGCCGATGGTGGTTTCACAACCGCGGTAACTGCGGAGATACCGGCTTTATATCACTACGCCCTGACTCTGGTTGGTGATCCCGCAAGCGCGGAGTGGCTGGTGAGCGACACCTTATCCAGGGCATGGGAAAAATCAGATTCATTTCGACAGGCGTCCGGACTGAAGACATGGTTGCATCGGATCTTGCACAATCTCGCAATCGATAATGCACGGCGAACAGCCAGAGAAGTTTCAGCCGCGGAGGTGGAGGATCAATGGAAAGACGAGACATTTAGCGTCGATCCGGAAAAAGTTGTAGAAATGTTCGAGAACAAAGAGGAAATCCAGGACTCGCTTTTGCGACTGCCCTTTGCCTACCGCAGTGCCCTGGTCCTTCACGATGTCGAAGGGTGGAAATTGTCCGAGATCGCTTCGTTTTTGGGGATTACGCTGCCTGCAGCTAAGCAGAGGCTTCGCAGGGCGCGGATGATGATGGTGAGCGCCCTGTCGCAGAGTGCCGTGAGGAAAGTGGCCAATACTGGTGTGCCGCTAACTTGTTGGCAGGCTAGGAGTTTGGTATCGGATTATCTAAATGGTGACCTTTCCCCTGCTCGGGAGTCGCAACTGGTTGGCCACTTGTCGGCATGTTTCACCTGCCCCCCTCTTTACGCTGCTCTCGCGGGCGTGAAGACATCGTTATCGGGTATCAGGGATTCGGATGCGGTGATACCGCCGGATGTGATCAAAAGGATTCATGAGGGTTCAAAACTCCGCCATCCGGATCGGCGGCGATAGGTCGCATAGCGATCGTTGACGGTCGGTTGGCGCCACGTCTATTCGGGGAAGATTCAGGAAGCTGAATTTACAGCTTTGGCTGCTGAAAATAGCGTTTGTGAAAATCGCTCCCCAACTATCCGCCACGTCATCATTGGCCTCAAAGGCCGAGGGTCAAGATAACTGAGGCTCCAACCTCCGCAGCGGTCTACCGGCACCTCGGCGCGAGTTGTCAGATGTTGCTCCCCCTTATAATGTGGTCGCCTGCGGGGCTGAGAGTCATGCATGATCTCGGATTTCAAGATGATCTACGATAAGTTTTGGGTTAGGCTCGCAATTAGGCGGTTGATAGCTTCGCACGAAGTTCGTGCTTGTAATTTTCATGATAAAAATCAGTACCTACAGGTCAACACAAAATCTGCGCGGTGGGGTACCATTCATTCAGAAGCTGGATTTTTTATGTGTACGTTTGGTGAGCGGCAGTTTTGAGGAAAAATTAAGGCAAACCAGAGTATTGGTTTAACACTCTGTGCTTATGGTAGGTGGTTCACTTTTAGGCGGAGAAGCCATCTATCCGGTTGGGGACATGCTGACAATTAAGCAGCACAATTTAACTATCAGAGACTTCGCTTGGTGGTTCCGGGAAAACGGCGACCGCACCAAATCGAGCGCGCCTATGCTGTGGTCCAGATTGCAAGGCAGCCGTCGCTTTGATAGATAACCACAGCTCGCAGTTTGAATCAGCCCAGTTCAACACTGGAGACTTGTACCAGGCTCTTACCCAGGTGAACCGGCTGTTTATCGATTCCATGGACCAGAGCGACAATGAGGTGTTCGGCTCCTTGGTTGAAATCTTGGTGGAGAAGCTCGGTCTAATCTTGGCCCTGGTTGCTGTACTTCCGGCCGGCCAGGAGTGGATCGATATTGTATCCGTGGCTGGTTCCGCTTCGGGATATCCAAGCGCCCTAAGAATTAGCGCAAGGGAGGATCTCCTCGAAGGTCAGGGACCAATGGGGTTTGCTCTGCGAACTGGAAAAGTCAACATAATCGATATAACAGAACCCCGCTTTGCGCCATGGCAGGAACGTGCTGCCAAGTTTGGAGTGGGCGGTGGAATGGCGGTTCCCTTTGACTTTCCAAATGGCGGCAAAGGCTTGGTGTGTCTCTACCGAGGTCAGGGAAAGCCTTTTGTGGCGCACCTTAACGACTTGCTTGCTCGCCTCGGCGAAGATATGACCGCATTTTTTCGCCGCAAACGCGAGCACGATCAGCTTTTACGGCTGAGCCGTTACCAAGAGGCAATCGGGGTGCTTCTGCATCGGCTGCTGGCACTGCCCGATCCTCATACTGCCTATGGGGAGGTAACGGGAATTTTGACTGAGATGACCGATGCCCTGGGCGCGTGGGTCTCTATGCCGGACGGGATATTTCTCAAAACTGTGGCTGGCAACTGTCAAGACGAGCTACCAGAGCTAAAAAGAGACTTATGGGTATTTCGCCCCAAAATAGTCGACGACGGCACTCCCGCTTCCCGTTCTGTTGCCTCGCGTGCCTTCAGATCGGCCCGGCCAGTTTTGACGCATGCTGGGCTGAGTTCTACCCTTAAGGGACTAAAAACGGTTTATCCTTCGCTCGCTCCCGTTCGAGTAGCCGGCGCCTGGCCGGTCGTGATATCAGGAGAGCCGATAGCGGTACTGGTGATAGTGAGCGAAGATCCGGAATATTTCAGC
>JAJYFX010000325.1 GCA_021785315.1 Actinomycetes bacterium
AGCAGGAAACAGCCGAGGATTTTGTGATTGCAACTGGGAAGACCCATTCGGTTCGTGAGTTTTGCGAGCTGGCATTTTCCGTGGTGGGACTTGATTGGAACAAGTACGTTGTCGTAAATGAAGCTTTCATGCGCCCGGCCGAAGTTGACTTCCTAGTAGGCGATGCAAGTAAGGCTCATTCGATGCTGGGCTGGACGGCCGAAGTCGAGTTTTCTGCCTTGGTTGAAATGATGGTCCGCCACGATCTGGAATTTTTGCAGTCTTGACTGAAAAAGGATAATTCTCAGTCTCGAATAGATTGATAGAGATGCGAGATCTGGTTAACTTCAAGAATGTGGTTGTTGTTTCGGGCAACTTTCCGATACTGACCGGCATTGATTTCGAAGCTGGTCCAGGTGAAGTTGTTTTGGTGAAAGGCCGTAATGGAGCTGGCAAGACTTCATTTCTTAGAGCCGTTGCCGGACTCTTGCGCATCACAAGAGGCAGCGCCTCTGTCCTCGGCGTCGACCTCGTCTCTAATCCCGCTGACGCCAGACATCGCGTGGGTCTGCTGGGTCACGATAGCTTCCTGTATGAAGAACTAACTGCGAGAGAAAATGTCAGTTTTGTCCTGAGGGCCACCAGGTCGGATACGGCACGGGTTGAGTCGTCTCTCGCCGCCGTAGGGCTTGCTGGCCGATTATCCGAGCTGAAGGTCGCGGTAATGTCGGCAGGCCAAAGAAAGAAAGTGGCATTGGCAGCGCTTATGGCGAGAGAGCCTGAACTTTGGCTGCTGGATGAGCCTCATGCGTCGCTTGACTCATGGACCAGAGATGTTCTCGACTCGGCCCTTATCGCCGCGGTGGCTAATGGCTCTACCGTGCTCCTAGCTTCGCACGAACCCCACCATGGGGCGCTCATCCCGACCCGCACTGTCGAGATTGGCGGCGGGAAGGTGATCAACGACGTTCGAGAGTCTGGATCCGAAGATGGTGCGCCCAGCACCAAATTGGGGACCGGCAATGTGGCGTGATGCCTTATTGATCGCCGGAAAGGATTTGAGAATAGAATTAAGGTCAAAGGTCACGTTCAACCAAATACTCCCGTTTGCATTCATAGTACTTATAGTTTTCGCCTTTGCCCTTGACACGTCGCCGGATACGCTGCAAAAGGTCGCTCCAGGGCTGTTCTGGCTTGCGGTTTTGATTTCCTCTATCTTGGGCGTCGATCGCGCCATTGCGATTGAAACACATGACAACGCCAGCGATGGGCTTTTAGTGTACGGGGTCGACCCGGGTGGAATTTTCCTGGGTAAGGTTGCTTCTGTATTTGTGCAACTATTTTTATTAGAGATAGTTCTGATTATTGCCATGATTGTTCTTTACGGGCCAAAGATAGGCGGCTGGCCCCTGGTTGTGATTTCAGCGGTTTTCGCGACACTGGGAATCAGTGCGGCAGGTGTGCTCTATTCTCAGCTGGCGAGCAGTTCAAAGGCCAAGCAGACTCTATTGCCACTTCTACTGGTGCCAGTGGCATCTCCGGTACTGCTGGCTGCTACGAAATCATGGCAGGATGCTTTCGCGGGCAGCGCTTGGTTGGTAGATCCCTGGTTGCGACTACTGATAGTTTTCGCTGTGGTCTATCTTGCATTAGGGACTGTTTTTTACAACAGTATTCTGGAGGGTTGATGGGATCCAAGAGATATCAAAGATTGCGAAGAGCAATGGGCATAGTGTCCGTGCTCTTAGTAGCCGTCACTGTGATTCTGGGCCTTTGGGTAACACCCCCTGACGTGGTGCAGGGGCAATTGGTCAGATTGATTTATGTCCACCCACCAATGGCTTGGGTGGCTTACCTCGCCTATGGTGTCACGTCGCTGGCCAGCGTTCTTTATCTTTGGAGGCGGACACGGAACCTGCGATGGGATTTGCTGGCTGCCTCTTCGGCTGAAGTTGGCGTCATATTTACGGGTTTGACACTGATCACCGGCTCTATTTGGGGCAGGCCGGCTTGGGGGGTGTGGTGGACCTGGGATGCGAGGCTGACCACGACGGCATTGCTTTTCGTTCTTTACATCGGATATCTGGCCTTGCGAAGGATCCCTGCAGACAGCCATCAGCGTGCGGTGAGATCGGCGATTGCCGGACTAATCGCGTTCATTGACGTGCCAATCGTGCACCAGTCGGTCGTATGGTGGAGAACGCTGCACCAAGGTGCCACAGTCTTGAACCCGAGTCTAAGTCCCAGAATTCATGGCGAGATGGCAAGTACATTGTTGCTAGGATTTATCGCTTTCACCTTCGTGTACGTGTGGATGCTTTTGCACCGTTACCAGATAGCCGCTTTAGAGCAGAGCGTACTTGACGCGGAGTTGGAGAAGCTCATCCAGGAACGCCGGAACGAGCCTGGACTGGGATCCAGCCATATTGAATCGAGTGGCGATGCCAATAACGCCGGCCAGCCTTCCAAGGTCTGAAAAGGGAATCGGAGGAAAATTATGAACGGCTACGTTGAGGCAGGGTATTTGGCGGTGTTAGGTGGTTTGGGTGGCTATTCCGCACTGCTGCTAAACAAATCAAAAAAATTGAAAAGGTCGCTTCTGCCGGTTAAGGCTAAAGATGACCGGGACGAGTCCGGGCCTCAGCAATAGATGGTCCAGTCAGTGTCAGGCGGGACCGGCTCCGGTCAGCCGGCCAATTCAAATAGGGCTAAGCCGAGGGTGCTGCCTTCTAGACGAAGAGCGCGGAGGGCGTGGGCCGCTCTGGGCATCGTGATAGTTGCGATCGGGTTCTTGCTATATAAGGGCTTAGGCAATTCGCTGGTGTATTTCCGAACTGCCGCTGGTGCCGTTCGGGATCGCGCTCAGCTAGGAAATAAGACGTTCCGCCTCGAGGGAGTCGTCGTTCCAGGGAGCATCCACCAAACTGGCACCGGGGTGGATTTTTCAGTCGAATCGAGCAACGTCTTCGTTCAAATTCATGACATTGCAAATCCCCCTCAGCTGTTCCAGCCCAATATTCCCGTTGTTCTCGTCGGACACTTCCAACAAAATATCTTTCTATCCGACCAGATTATGGTCAAGCACTCGGCTAGTTATGTCGCGGCTCATCCAGGCAGAGTCGCCACGGTTAATGGAAAGAAGCTATGAACGCAGTTCTGGGTCAAACCGGAGTGCTGCTTGGTTTTGTTGGAGCCGTGTTCACCATCTCGATCTTGGGGTACGGACTTTTAAAGCACAAATCAGGGGTAATCCGGCACGGGCGAAACTATAGTTTTGTAGTTTTAGCAGGGGCGATCCTAGCCACCTTTGCCATGGAACGCGGTCTTTTGACCCACGACTTCTCCCTAGCCTATGTGGCTTCCAATAACTCGAGGGAAACTCCTCTCCTTTTCACGGTCACAGGGATGTGGTCGGCCTTGCAGGGATCGATTCTTCTATGGGGACTGGTCCTGTCGTTGTACTTGGGCGGCTTGGTGATACGCACCCGTCGACGTCCGACTGATGAGCTGCCGGCTTGGGCGCTTCTAATAACCAATGTGGTGGCGGCGTTCTTTTTTGCGCTGATGCTGGGTCCCGCGAACCCGTTTG
>JAJYFX010000017.1 GCA_021785315.1 Actinomycetes bacterium
GAGAAGCCGGATCTACCGCCGTGCAAGAGATTGCCTTTACTATCGCAAACGGCATTGCATACGTGCAGGCGGCCATAGACGCTGGTCTCAATGTCGATGATTTTGCGCCTCGGCTTTCTTTTTTTTGGAACGCGCACAACAACCTTTTTGAAGAGGTTGCCAAGTTCCGTGCTTCGAGACGCATCTGGGCCAAAGTTATGTCGGAGAGATTCGGGGCAACGGACAAGCGGTCTCTTCTGCTGCGCTTTCACACTCAGACCGGCGGCTCGACGCTTACGGCACAGCAGCCTGAGATAAACATAGTGCGGGTGGCAATACAGGCTCTCGCGGCTGTTATGGGTGGCACACAGTCCTTGCACACTAATGGTTTTGATGAAGCCTTGGGTCTTCCCACCACCAAGGCTGCGAAGATTGCGCTCAGAACTCAGCAGATCATCGGTTACGAATCCGGAGTGGTCGACACCCCCGATCCTCTCGGAGGCTCCTATTTTGTTGAGACTCTTACGGACCAGATCGAATCTATGGCTTGGGATTATCTGGAAAAGATTGATGCCATGGGTGGCGCGGTAAATGCCATCGAGGCCGGTTTCATGCAGGATGAAATCGAACAGTCGGCCTACGTATATGCGAAAGCTGTGGACTCTGGATCAAAAGTAATTGTCGGAGTCAACGAGTTTACTGACGAAGCTCCAGAGTCGCCTGAAGTTTTCCCTATTGATCCAGCGTTGCAGGCGCGCCAGGTCGCCAGTTTGCGAGCCCTTCGGGAGGCTAGGGACGGGATGGGGGTTAGCGACGCGCTGGCTGACTTAGGTAAGAGCGCTCGAGAAGGTGGAAACCTCCTATACCCAATGAAAGAGGCTTTGCGAAGGCGAGCTACGCTGGGAGAAGTGTCCGACACACTGCGTGGAGTTTTTGGCGCATATCAACCGCGAGGCTAGGTCCAGTGCAATTTGTAATCATCGGAGGTGGACCAGCAGGCGTTCAAGCTGCGACTTATGGCGCCAGGCTGGGTGCCGACATAACCCTGATCGAGAGGGACATCCTGGGCGGAGCTGCGAACCTCTGGGACTGCGTGCCATCAAAGGCAATGATTGCGACTGGCGCGGTTATAAAGAAGCTAGAGAGGGCTGACCGGATCGGCCTTCCTGTCCACAAATTGGCTCCCAATCTTGACGAACTCAGATTGCGCGTCAGCTCGATCACGGAAAAGCTGGCAAAGTCGTACGACCAGCTCCTTGAGTCCCAGGGAGTAAGAGTTGTCAAAGGCACAGGGAAGATGATCTCTGCACACGAGGTGTTGGCAACTTTTGCCGATGGGCATGAAGAGGTCATTGGAGCCGATGCGATTTTGGTTGCCACAGGTTCGCGCCCCAGGATCCCTGAATGGGCGTCGGTGGATGGGATCAGCATTCTGACTACCCGTCACGCGTATCCCCCCAAGGAGATTCCTGAGCACCTGGTCGTCATCGGTTCAGGAGTTACTGGTGTGGAATTTGTGCATATGTTCAGATCTTTTGGATCGAAGGTTTCCCTAGTTGTTTCGAGGCAACAGGTTCTTCCCGCGAAAGACCCGGAAGTTGCTGCCGCGCTGGAAGCGGATTTCTTGGAATCAGGTGTGCTCTTGTATAAGGGAGCACGAGCAGTGGGGATCGAGCGGACCGAGAGTGGAGTCAGGGTTCATTGTGACGATCAGAGATCGATCGAAGGTTCTCACGCGCTTCTGGCGATCGGTTCTATCCCAAATTCAGAGAATTTAGGGTTGGAAAACGCCGGGGTATTTGTCGACAGATCTGGTTATGTCCCAATTGATCATCACTGCGTTTCAAATGTTCCCCATATCTATGCGGCTGGAGACTTGTCCGGGAAGCTGCAGCTGGCTTCGGTTGCGTCCATGCAGGGAAAGAAAGTAGCCGAGCATGTAATGGGTCTGGATGGACGTCAACATCGGCATCTCGATTACGAGAAAGCAGCCTCTGCGATCTTTACCGAACCCGAAATAGCTGAGGTCGGTCTCGCCGAAGCGGAGGCATTTGCGCAAGGGCGCAAGATTAGAGTGACGAAAGTTCCGTTTGCTTCCAATCCGAGAGCGCTCATTGACGGCGATGCCAGAGGATTCGTGAAGATCCTTTCAGATCCTGCGACCGGAGTCGTCCTTGGAGGTTCGATTGTCGGTGCTCACGCAGCCGAGCTCATTTCAGTCATTGCTGTAGCGGTTACCGCACGCCTTAGGGTGACTGACATCGTCGAGTCTGTTCTTGTACACCCGGCACTTGCAGAGGCGCTGGCAGAGGCGGCTGATTAGCTGGGGCTGCTTGAGTTTCTTTCAAGCAGGTAGCTGCGGATTTCGGGCCTCAACGCCGCATCAATCACCGTTTGTGCCATAGCGACCGCTCCATCCAAGACAGCTTTATCAGCAGACTGGGTTATGCATGCGGCGCTGAACTCTGGCTGGTGGTTGACCGCTGGGTAAGAGTCGATACCGAGCATGGGATGAATCGAGGGTATCTTCAAAGATACATTAGCCATGTCTGTTGAGGCTTTCAATCGGCCTTTGATCTCGTTCGTGAAGATTCGGCCCAGCTTTTGCGCGTTGGCGACATAGAGTGCGGCCAGACGTTCGTCTGTGATGAACTCCGTATAAGTCTTGCTTGCCTGGGTAATTTCGACCGCTGCGCCCGTGGCTACGGCTCCGGCTTCAAAACAAGACCTAATCTTCGGTTCGAGCAGCTCAAGCTGGGCCAGAGTGTCGGCGCGTAAAATCCATCTTCCTCTTGTGTCTGACGGTATCACGTTGGGCGCATCTCCGCCTTTGGTCACGATGCCGTGGACCATTTCGTAAGGGTAAAGGTGCTGCCGCAAAAGGCCTATAGCTACCTGCGCTATCGTCATGGCGTCCTGGGAATTTATTCCATTTTGGGGAAATCCTGCCGCATGTGCTGCTTTGCCGAAGTACTGGATATTCAGATGCTTGCCAGCTATGCAGTCCATCCTGTCGGCTTCGACGGGGGACGGGTGCACCATCATCGAGGCATGAATTCCGTCGAATAATCCTCGGTCCATCATTTCGATTTTCCCGCCGCCTCCCTCCTCGGCAGGGGTTCCCATGATTTTGATGGTGGCATCGATGTCGTTGGCCAGTGGAGCGAGGGCTTTCGCTGCTCCGATCGCGGCTGCGGCGATAATGTTGTGGCCGCACGCATGCCCAATTTCCGGCAGGGCATCGTATTCCGCGCATATTGACAGCACGAGCGGGCCTCTGCCGATTGTGGCCACAAACGCGGTTTCGAGGCCGCCTGGGTTGGCGACCAGTGAATAGCCGAAGGCTTCGAGTTCTCCCGTAAGCCAGGCGCAGGCATTATGTTCTTCATACCCCAACTCGGGAGTGGAGTGAATCTTGTGGCTGAGCTGGATGAGCCTATCGGAATAATCCTGCACCTCGCGCAACGCTCTAGCCTTGGATGCTTGCAGCTGGTCACTCATCGAAGATTCGCTCCTTTGGGCCGTGCTACTTAGTGTGCCTGGCGTGAGTTGGTCTGGTGATGGATCAGGGGTCGTTTGCTTGGATTCTAAATCGGCTGAGGCAAGGGTCCGAGACCTCTAGCCGATCACAGCCACTATGTCTCCGCTTCCGACAGAGTCTCCCGGCTTTACCCTAAGTTCCTTTACCGTACCAGTTTTTTCCGCGTTGATCGCGTTTTCCATTTTCATAGCTTCGAGGATGCAAACGGTTTGACCAGCCTCGATACTCTGGCCTACTTCAACCAGTACTTTGACGATAGTACCCTGCATTGGGACCGCGATGGTGCCTGAGCCGCCGCCGATCTGGCTGTGAGTTTTTGCCCTCGGCCTCTTTCCATTAACGGAGCCAGTCTTGCTTGAACTGTCATCCAGGTCGCTCCCCGACAGCCAAAGTTTTACCTGGTAGCGCCTACCGTTTATCTCGGCGTCAACCTCGCGGAGAACCTTTGCCTCATCGTTTGATTCGCTTGGAGTCAACGGCGCAACAGCGAGGTTTTCAATTCCAGCCTTTTCTTCAACCCATTTAGTGGAGTGGCGGGCTTCAATGAAATCTTCGTGAGTCAAAATCGTCTGCAGCGCTGGAATAGTTGTGTGCACTCCGTCAATTACGGTTTCATCGAGCGCCCTGCTCATTTTCGCGATGGCCTTCGCTCTGTCGGGTGCCCAGACGATCAGTTTGGCGATCAGATTGTCATAGAACTGCGAGACGGTATCGCCTGACTCATATCCGGCATCTAGACGGACCCCAAACCCATCCGGCTTGAGGAATTTTGAAATAGTTCCCGGCGACGGGAGGAACTTGCCTTTGTCGGGATTCTCGGCATTGATTCGGACTTCGATTGCATGCCCCGTGCGCCTGATTTCTTCCTGAGCAAATGGGATTGCTTCGCCGGCTGCGATTCTTATCTGCAGCTCAACCAGGTCGAGACCTGTGGTAAGTTCGGTGACCGGGTGTTCGACTTGAAGCCGGGTATTCATCTCCAGGAAGTAGAACTGGTTGTCCTGATAGAGAAACTCCACCGTACCGGCATTGACATATCCGCAGGCTTTGGCAACTTTCACTGCTGCTGCGCCCATAGCCTGGCGCACTTCGTCTGGAAACTCTGGGGCCGGGGACTCCTCGATCAATTTCTGGTGCCGTCGTTGACTAGAGCAGTCTCGTTCGCCTAGCCAAACCGTATTGCCATAATTGTCGGCAAATATTTGCATTTCCACATGCCGGGGCCAGGTCAAGTAGCGCTCGAGGTAGCTTTCCGACCGGCCAAAAGATTTTTCAGCCTCTCTTTGAGCTGACTCCAACGCCTCGGCAGCTGATTCGGGGTTGTAGACAACGCGCATCCCTCGGCCGCCACCTCCATAAGCTGCTTTGATTGCCACGGGCCAACCATGATGGTTGCCAAAAGAGATGACATCCGAAGGGTCCTGGATAACCTCGATAGTTCCCGGCACGCCCTCAACGCCTGCTTTTTGGGCTGCGATCCTCGAACTTATCTTGTCGCCCATTATTTCAATGGCTTCAGGCGGCGGACCGATAAATGCGACGCCGGAGGACGTCACAGATCGCGCGAAGTCTGAATTTTCCGAGAAGAATCCATAGCCAGGGTGAAGGGCATCAACTTTTGCCTTTGAGATGATATCTAAAATGGTTGGAGTGTTGAGGTAGCTCTCAGTCACGGTCTGTCCGCCAAGGGCATAGGCCTCATCCGCCAAGCGAACGTGGAGCGCATCGCGGTCTAGCTCAGAATATATGGCTACCGTCTTAATGCCCATTTCGCGTGCCGTGCGAATAATACGAACGGCTATTTCGCCGCGGTTTGCGACCAGCAGCTTTTCAAACATCTTTCCTCACTTTACCTCCGCCATGTATATGTCTAAGGTTATAGAGTTATGAGCGAAATAAAAATTCCGATTCCAACTCAGCCAGATACTATCTGGAATCTTCGTCATCTGGGTGATGTCGACTCTACGAACAGTTATGCAACCGATCTAGCGAAAAAGGGTCTTCCAGAAGGCCAAGTTATCCTAGCAGATCATCAAAGTGCTGGCCGTGGCCGCCTGGATCGGGATTGGATTGACAGCCCTGGTAGTTCAGTGCTGATGTCGATACTTTTGCGCCCTAAATTCCCTCCACAATTTTTCTATCTGATAACCGCAGCCTTATCTCTCGCTGCTTCTCAAATCCTGAAATCGAAATTTTCTATATCATGCAAGCTTAAATGGCCGAATGATGTGATGGTCGCCGATAAGAAAATTTGCGGAATTCTAGCTGAGGCAGCCTACGGTGGTGTCGAAAATACCTGGGTAGTAGCCGGGATTGGTCTCAACTGCATGCAAAGTGGTGATGAGCTGGCAGGTTTGGGTCAGAGTGCTACCTCGATTTTAGCCGAATCAGGTGTCAGATTGAGCGAAGAAGGCCGAATCGATCTGGCGCAGCAACTCGCTGCTCAGTTCGCCTCCCTTTACGTTTCGCTGGAAGACTCGGATCAGAGGATTGGGCTCAGGGGTTTATATAGGAGCGCGTGTGACACGATCGGCAAGCCTGTAAGAGTGGAAATGCCAGGCGAAACATTGACAGGCGTCGCATCCGATATCTCGCCGGAAGGCAACCTGCTCGTCGAAACGGGCTCCGGTATGAGGGCAGTCCCGGCTGGAGACGTCATACATTTGCGTAAGGACTTCTGATGAGCAGCTAGCCTCGATTTTTTGAGATTGCAGTCAAACTCTTAATCCGTAAATTCCAAGAATTCAGACGCAATGAATGAAACCACCGATGTTTTGAAGTGGGAGGAGAGTAGGTTAAATTCCGTGGCAAATCCAATTAAAGGTCTTGTACTGGCAGGCGGCACCGGCACTCGCCTGAGGCCAATTACGTATACTTCGGCTAAACAGCTGGTCCCCCTAGCAAACAAGCCAATACTTTTCTACGGCTTGGAGTCTTTGGCGAGGGCGGGGATTCAAGAAGTGGTAATGATCGTTGGGGACACTAGGCACGAGGTTATGGCCGCCGTAGGCGATGGTTCACAATTCGGCATGAAAGTGACCTATCTGCACCAGGAAAAGCCGCTGGGATTGGCGCACTGCGTTCTTATGGCACGGGATATTTTGGCGGATTCGGATTTCATAATGTATTTGGGGGACAACTTTATTCGTGACGGGGTAGAGGGCTTTGTTGATAGTTTCTCCAAGAGGACCGATGGGACTAATGCCCAGATTCTGCTGGCAAAGGTACCGGATCCGCAGCGTTTCGGAGTGGCAACTTTGAACGATGACGGCAATATCGTGTCCCTGGTTGAAAAGCCGAAGGTCCCAGAATCCAATCTCGCTTTGGTTGGCGTCTATCTGTTCGACGCGTCGATCCACGAAGCGGTCAGGAGCATTAGCCCGTCTGCCCGCGGCGAACTCGAGATAACTGACGCGATCCAATGGCTGATCAGTAACGGGAAGAAGGTTAGATCGCACATTGTCGAGGGCTACTGGAAGGACCTTGGCGAGCCGGAAGCCCTGCTGGAGGGAAATCGTCTTGTCCTGGAATCGATAGGGCGAAGTATCGAAGGTGATGTCGATGAGTTGTCAACTCTTGACGGGCGGATAGTGCTTGAATCCGGAGCGGTGGTAGTTCGTTCGATTATCCGCGGTCCGGCAGTGGTAGGCAAGGGTACTGTAATCAAGGACAGCTTTATCGGACCCTTTACTTCCATAGCGGCTGGCTGTGTCATTGAGTCGAGCGAGGTCGAGCACTCGATTATCTTGAATGGAAGCCAGATTGTCGGTATCCATAGATTGGAAGGGTCGATTATCGGGAAGTCAGTGGTCGTTGCGAAAACCGAAAGGCGGCCCTTGGCGACTCGTCTCGTGGTCGGAGATCATTCCCGGGTTGATCTTGGATGAACAACCTTATGGCGCTTTGTAATATCCAAATCTAAACTACGCTGGCTAGGCCGTAGCTGTCAGAATTTGCGGGAGAGCACAGATGAGATTGATGATTACAGGCGGAGCGGGATTTATCGGATCCAATTTTGTCAGATACTGGATTGAAAACCATCCTGGCGACCATGTTGTTGTGTATGACGCGCTAACCTATGCCGGCAGCCTGACCTCTCTTGCCGACTTGGAAGGGTCATTCAAATTTGTCGAGGGGGACATTGGAGATGTCGACTCTGCCAGGTCCGCGATCGAAGCGCACAAGATTGAGGTGGTTGTGAATTTCGCTGCCGAGTCTCATAATTCGTTGGCGATTTTGGATCCAGGTAGATTTTTCCGGACGAACGTTATGGGTACTCAAGGCCTGCTTGAAGCATGCCGCCATAGCAATATCCAGCGATTTCATCATGTATCGACTTGTGAGGTATATGGTGATCTGGATCTGGACTCCCCTGATGCCTTCACCGAATTTTCACCGTACTTGCCCCGCACTCCCTACAACGCTTCAAAAGCGGGTGCGGATCATGCGGTCAGGGCCTATCACCTTACCTATGGCCTGCCAATCTCCATTACCAACTGCTCTAACAATTACGGCAGATATCAGTTTCCCGAGAAGGTTATCCCACTATTCGTTACTAATGCCCTCGACGACAAAGATCTGCCCCTTTACGCGTCTACTCAGAACAAGAGAGAGTGGATTCACGCTTTGGATCATGCAAGCGCGATTGAGGCGGTGATCACCAAAGGCAAATCCGGGGAAACTTATCACGTGGGGACAGGAGTTGAAAAGAGCATCGAGGAGATAGCCAACTTGGTGCTCGAGGGACTTTCAAAGCCATTGAGTCTGAAGACGATTGTGCCAGACAGGCCAAGCCACGATCGGCGATACCTACTCGATTCATCAAAGATCCGAAATGAGTTGGGCTGGGAGCCTGCTATTTCGTTTGAAGATGGGCTAAGCGATGCAATTGAGTGGTACAGGCAAAATCGTAGGTGGTGGGAGCCGCTAAAGGCAAAGGCACCAGTAGTTGAAGGCCAGGCTTGGATAAAAAGCTCCTCTTAGGGCAAAGGAGAATTCGATGGGTCTAAAGGTCTTGGTGACCGGCGGCTCCGGTCAGGTTGGCAGTGAATTGGTCAGATTTCTGCTCAATAGCAGCAGCATCGAAGACGTGTTTGCCCCATCTTCAAGTGATCTTGACCTTTTTTCCAGAGATTCAGTTCTAGATTCGATTAGCCAGATGCAGCCCGATTGGATAATCCATGCCGGCGCCTGGACTCAGGTTGACGCATGCGAAGATGATCCGAGGCGAGCATTCCTCATCAATGGGCTTGGCACGAGATTTGTGGTCCAGGCTGCTGATATGGTTGGCTGCAAGGTTTGCTACCTCTCAACGGATTATGTTTTTGACGGAAGGTCGACAAGACCGTATTTGGAATGGGATCCGGTCGGTCCCAAATCGGTTTATGGCGCGTCAAAGCTGGCTGGAGAGGTGGAGGTGCGTTCCTGCGACCTGATAGTAAGGACCTCGTGGGTCATGGGCGAATTCGGGCACAACATGGCAAAAACTCTTGTCCGCCTGGCCAAGGGAGGAAACAACCATGGATTCGTCAACGATCAGATTGGTACGCCTACGATTGTGTCGGATCTGGTCAGATCGGTCACGGATCTATTTCTTGGTGGCCATTCTGGAATTTTTCACATATCCAACTCCGGGGAAGCCTCATGGTATCAGGTTGCGCAGTTTGTATTCGAAACGCTTGGTGAAGACGCCGGACGAATCTCACCCATCAGCTCAGAAGCCTTGAAAGGCTACAAGGCGCCTAGACCACAATATTCGGTCCTTGACAACGCTGCGCTGCGAGGAAGCGGATTGAGCGAACTGCCAGAATGGCAGGATTCGCTTGCGGGATTGGTTTCCAAACTTTCGGGAGGGTCTTAGCCGGTGCCAGCCAGAATCGTGGAAGCCGTGGTGGTCAACTATAACGCTGGAGGGTATCTTGAGAGAGCCGTGGCTTCTCTCAAGAACGAGGGCGTCGAGCGAGTTTGGATCGTAGATAACGCGTCGTCAGACGGCTCCAGCTCGTTTGCCGAAACTGCTGGCGAATGGGTGTCAGTAGTGAACCCCGGCAAGAATCTTGGATATGGGCGTGGGTCGAACGCTGGATTTGAAAAGACCAATTCTCGATACGTAATCATCTCTAATCCCGATATTGAAGTTTTGCCAGGTGCTGTAGCGACCTTGATCAGAGAATTGGAAGAGGACCGCGATTGTGCTCTAGTCGGGCCCAGAATCCTCAATTCCGACGGTTCAATATACCCCTCAGTGAGATACTTCCCAAGCTTGGTAGATGCCGCCGGCCACGCGGTTTTTGGTCAGGTGTTTCCGACCAACCCGTTTACTAAAAGGTACAAAATGCTCGGGGCGGATCACGCGGCCTCTTTTGAAGCGGACTGGGTATCAGGTGCATTTTTTCTCGTCCGATCTGATGTGTTTAGAAAGATCGGAGGATTCAGCGACGAATTCTTTATGTATATGGAGGACGTATTTTTGTGCAGAACCATTCGTGAGCATGGCTACACGATAAGGTTTTGCGGTAACGCGG
This sequence comes from Actinomycetes bacterium, assembly GCA_021785315.1. Next base: position 10,045 of record JAJYFX010000017.1, read on the forward strand.
TAGTTCGGCACGAACAAGGTCTTACGACAGCGTCAATGCCGGTCAGAATGGTGCTCGCTCACCATAAGTCGTTATGGACTTATGCCAAACTTACCAAGAATGCCTGGAGACGATTGGAGCTTGTGCCAATTGGAATTGGGATACTTCTCAGGCTTTTTATCTCATTAATACTGGAAAGGTTATCCAGGAAGGCAAAAAAACCTGATAATAAGTAGGTGAAATTCGTACTTATTGGTCCAAAGTGGGGCTAGCCTAAATGCGTCATGGCAAAGGGTTCAATTGGTAAACAGGTGGCTCGCGCCGCAGCAACTGGCGGGGGTCGAACTTCAAGAGGCGAAATCCCAATGGGATTTTACAGCGCTCTAGCGGTAATTAGTATTATCGGGGTCTTTCTCGTAGGTTATTCCCGATATGAGCTTCAGCATCCAGTGTCGAAACCGGTTGTGCACCCGGTGATAGGCGACAACTGGAATTTTGCCTTTGGAATCTACGATTGTTCTGCGTTTGTGCCGAACCTTCCCCAAGTGGCCGCGTCATCCAAGACTTCATTCTCTACGTCTGGCAACGGGATTATCAACCTGTCACCGAAGGTTGCCGCGGACGAGGGAAAAGGAGCGACTCTCGGCAAGCTTGCAGGTAGTTACAAAGACGTGAAGTTTACCTCTTCGTCTATAACGATCCCCTCCAAGGGGACGATCAAGGTTGGAGCGTCCTGCAACGGGAAACCAACTGAGCTTCAGACGGCAGTATGGAGTTCGGTGCTGACTACCACACCGAAAATCTATACAGGTGATCCTTCGAAGGTTATAATTTCAAGCAATGATGAACTCATTACCGTTGGATTAGTGCCTAAGGGAACTTCATTGCCCAAGCCGCCGTCCACTTCGCAGTTGGCAAATGTTTCAGCGACCACCACAACCGCGGCGTCATCGGGCGTGACCACAACGACGGCAGCTCCAGGCAAATCGAAAGCGACAACCACAACGACCAAAGGTTCCTCGACGACCACCTCTTCAGCCGGGTGACTCCAGTAAATGAACTATGCAACTAAAGTTGTGCGTACCTTCGATAATTAAGTGCAACCGGGCTTTTGAGGGGTTTTAGCTGATGAAGGCAATAATTTTAGTGGGTGGGGAAGGAACTCGGCTGAGGCCCCTAACTCTGGACACGCCAAAGCAGATGCTTCAGGTGGCAGGAATTTCGATGCTCGAACGCGTTGCAAGCCGCTTGGCCTATTTCGGAGTCACTGAAGTAGTGCTCTCTCTTGGCTACCGTCCGGACGTGTTCTTTGATGCGTATCCGGATGGTTATATACACGATGTCAAACTCACTTACGCTGTCGAGCCTGAGCCTTTGGATACGGCTGGCGCTATCCGTTTTGCCGCCAACGAGTCAGGCATAGACGAGACCATGATCGTGGTGAACGGAGACGTGCTCTCAGATATTCCTATCGATCATCTGCTTGAACTGCACCGTGAGCGAGGCGGACTTGCCACTATCGCCCTGGTTCCGGTTGCCGACCCTTCCGCATTCGGCGTAGTGCCGACAGACAATGACGGCAGAGTCACAGCCTTCATCGAAAAGCCGCCACCTGGCGTGGCGCCTACAAACTACATCAATGCCGGGACATATGTCCTTGATCCAAGAGTTCTAGATCTTATTGCCGGAGGCCGGCGGGTATCGATCGAAAAGGAAATCTTTCCGCTGCTGGTCGAAAAGGGCGAGCTGTTTGCCAGGGGATATGGATGCTACTGGATCGACGCCGGAACTCCGAAGACGTTTCTCGAAGTTTCGTTGGATATTGTCGCTGGGAAGTTTTCCTCTCCGCTTCCGATCACCTTCGAATCTGACGATAAAGGTAACTGGAGCTGCCCGCATTCTATTGTCGAGGGTGAGATCCTGCCGTATTCCTATGTTGGACACAACGCTTACATTGCGCACGGCTCGGTGGTCGAAGCTTCTGTGGTTTCAGATAACGCGCACGTCGGCCAGGGAGCTCGCATCGAGAGATCGGTAATTCTTCCCGGGGCAAAGGTTCATTCGGGAGCGACAGTAGTGAACTCGATCATTGGCCAAGACGCTGTAATACCGATCGGGGCGGCGATTCTAGATGGCTCTGTCATTTCGCACCGGGCATTAGTAGAAGAAGGCTCGACCATAATGGGGCAACGAGTGCCCACATGAGCGATGATTCGGTAGTGGTAACCGGTGGTGCCGGTTTTATAGGATCGCATCTGGTTGATCGGTTGCTTGGCATGGGTTTTCGGGTCACGGTGGTGGATGATTTTTCCGCTGGGTCGATGTCTAATCTTGAAAAGGCATGCAAATTTGGTTCGCGGTTAGAAATAGTTCGTCAGGATATCGCCGGTAGTGAGATACTTGATTTAATGGAGACGATATCTCCAAGGTACGTTTTCCATTTGGCTGCGCAGTCGGCTGTTAGGCGCTCAATTTCCGATCCAATGTTTGACGCCAGGGTTAACCTTCTGGGAAGTCTGAATATCATCGAGGCTTCGCGCAAAGCGGGGGTCGAGCGCATCCTGTATGCAGCAAGCGGAGGCACACTATATGGCGAGCCTGACCCGTCCCTCTTGCCGTTGACTGAACTTACTGATCATCAGCCGCTCTCCAACTATGGCGTTTCGAAGAAAGCGGTGCTCGATTACCTGGGCGCATATCGAGCCATGTATGGTCTGGACTACGTTGCGCTAGCCCTGGCCAATGTATATGGTCCTAGACAAGATCCACACGGTGAATCAGGAGTTGTATCCATATTTACCGGCAATCTGATGTCTGGCCAGAGTTGCGCAATATTTGGTGACGGTAATCAGACGAGAGATTTCGTTTTCGTGGCTGATGTCGTCGAAGCATACATCCTGGCGCTGGATGCAGGGGGCGGCGAAGTATTCAATATCTCAAGCTCCGCAGAGACTTCAGTTAACGAACTCTACTGGGAGATTGCAAGGAGTCTGGGCACCTCCCTTGAGCCCGAATATCTTGAGGGTCGGATCGGGGAGCTGAGCCGGTCTTGCCTTTCCAATAGAAAAGCAGGCGAGATTCTGGGGTGGAAACCTCAAGTCGAGCTTGGTGATGGGTTAGGCAGGGTAATTAACTGGATTTCCGGCCGGAGATGATTATCTGAACAGATCGTCGGAGAAATCCCTGATGATCTCGCCTGCGACCGATGAGCGCCTGAAGAGAGTTTCATCCAAACCTCTGACAATCACGACTGGCATGCCGGCGGCCTTGGGTTTGGCAAGCTCTGCGGCC
>JAJYFX010000326.1 GCA_021785315.1 Actinomycetes bacterium
AAAAGCGCAATGCTCTGGATGAGCAGATGGTAGAGGAGCTGCATGAGGTTCTTGACCTAGCCGTGCGGAGCGAACCCAAGATACTTGTTCTTTATTCGCTGGTCGAAAACATATTCGTGTCCGGCGCTGATATTAGCGAACTCCTCAACCGGGATGCGGACAGCGCGATGAGGTCTATCAATGCAAGCCTCTTTGAGAAGCTCGAACGCTTCAGGTGGCCGACCATCGCGGTGATTGACGGCTATGCGCTTGGAGGGGGCTGCGAACTAGCGATGGCGTGCGACTTTAGGATCGCTTCGCCTCGCGCTCGATTCGGCCAGCCAGAACTCGATCTGGGATTCTGGCCGGAGCTGGCGGCAACTGGAGGTTGCCCCAGTTGGTGGGTATCGCCATGGCACGCCGGCTCCTCTATACGGGTGAGATAATCGATGCTGACAAGGCGCTCTCGGTCGGCCTAATTGACGAAATAGTTCCGGCCGACGAGTTGATGGATTCGGCGCAAAAGCTGGTTGACACCATCAGCAGAAGATCTTGGAGAGCATTGGAGCTCACAAAATTGTCGCTCGGCGTGAACAGGCAACCCACGACCACTTTTGACATAATCGCACAGGCGCTTCTATTCGAAAGCGAAGATAAGAGGATGAGGATGCAGGCGTTCCTTGATCGAAAGTCAAAGAGAAACAAGTAGCAGGGGCGGCGCAGCTGAAGATATTCAGACAGAGTTCGGAGAAACTTTTCATCCGATTACGGTAGAGTCAGTTGCGTTGTCCTCACTTCCTTGCCAGTGCCGCGGTCGATCTTTCAGTTGGCGCCAGATAAAGCTTTAGGTGGAATCATTGGGTATTGAACCTCTAGATGAAGTGCTAATGGCGAATGCGGAGTTCTACTCCTGCTTCGAGGCACGGAGCCTTGACCGCATGAGCGAGGTATGGGAACATTCAGATTTCATCAGGTGCACCCACCCGGGCTGGCCAACCCTGAAGGGATGGGGTGCCGTTTCAGCTTCTTTCTACAATCTTTTCCAAGCCCAGGCTGGGCTCCATTTTCTGCTTTTGGATACCGAAGTGCGTTTGGAGGCCAATGTGGCGCTGGTTTTTTGCACCGAGAATATTGTGAGTCAAAGACCTGGTCCAATGGTGTCGAGCCTGAATATCTTTTGCTTGGACAGCCTCGAATACCGATGGCGGCTGATTTCACACCAAGCATCGATTTCCAGCGAATCTTTTGGCTGAGCATTAAATAAGAACCTACTGAGTGACGGTTCGCCTGCCTCCGTGGTTGCGCAGCAGCCCGCTAGCCTGGCATTGTGGAAAATTTCATAACTTCGTCAGGATATCTCGCCATTTTGATACTGATGGTCGCCGAATCCGCCTGCATTCCCGTCCCTTCCGAGTTGATAATGACCTTTGGCGGCGTGCTTGCCGCGACGGGCAAGCTCAATTTGGCATTAGTTGTGGTAATGGGAGCCGTTGGCAACGTCATCGGAGCATACATAGCATGGGCGGTCGGCAGAACGGGCGGGAGAGCTCTGGTCTTGAGGTATGGCAAGTATGTATTCCTCAGGGCGCATGATCTGGAAAGGGCGGAGAAATGGTTTGCCAAAAGAGGCCAAGCCGCGGTTTTCTTTGGCCGACTTTTACCAGTCGTTCGCACCTTTATTTCACTTCCGGCCGGAGTCGCCGAGATGGAGCCGGTCCGGTTTGGATTCTATACCCTTCTGGGCTCGGTACCTTTTGTGGGAATTCTTGCCGGGCTTGGATACGCGGCCGAGTCTAACTATCACACTATCGTCAAGTATGTCCAGGATTTCGGCTATTTGATAGGCTTCGTAATTCTCATTGCGATCTTCGTATTTTTGTATCGAAGATTCCAAAACAAGCCTTCTCAAATAAGCGACAGTGTTTAGAGATCTGCAGCTAGAATTCCTTGTCGGCGATTAGATGAGATTGCGGGGAGTGGCGCAGCGTGGTAGCGCACCTGCTTTGGGAGCAGGGGGTCGGGGGTTCAAGTCCCCCCTCCCCGACAAGCTTGTCTATTAGCAATCGCGCGGGTGTAGCTCAATGGTTAGAGTTCCAGCCTTCCAAGCTGGCTATGCGGGTTCGATTCCCGTCACCCGCTCTCAAAGCGTCCGACCCACTTCAAAAGCTCGCGGTGGCATTGCCCTGGGAGCGCCTCGTCTTTTTGAGGTCGGGTGGGGCAAGAAAGAATCGTTCCGGGCCACATTGGAGGCGGCAACAAATGTTAGGGCCCATATCGCTCTAAGACCGTTTAGAGGTTCTTGGGTCTGCGACCATTCGAAACGTTGCCGGCGGCTGCCGACTGTGCGATAAACCCTCATGGCCTGATCACAGATCTTGTCCACTTCCAGTATTCAAAAGTTATTTAAGCTCATAGAATACCTTCATGGGTATTCTCGGAGAAGATATTGATTTGCTTGAGATAGATAGTACGGCTTCCTCCATAAATCTGGGGGAGGATAAACGCCAGGACCTAAAGCGTCGGCTTGCCCGCGTCGAAGGTCAAATCAGGGGTATTTCGAAGATGATCGACGACTCAAGGCAGTGCAAGGATATCGTGACACAGATCTCCGCAGTGTCGAAGGCGCTCGAACAAATTGGGTTTCGCCTCGTCGCATCCCAGATCTCGTATTGCCTGGAGAATCCGGAAGAGGCTCGCAGGGGTGGGTGCACCTTGACCGATGTCGAAAAGCTGTTCCTTAAGCTGAGATAGCCTGTCTGTTTAAGGCGACCAATTCAGTTGTCAGATGATGCTGCCTCGGATGCCGCTTGAATTTACCACAGGAAGGCCGTGGGCATGCCAAGCAGCCATGCCACCCTTCAAATTAATGGCGGCGTAGCCATTGCTGACCAGAAATGCGACAACTGTAGACGATCTGCTCCCGCTTCTGCAACAAACAACAACATCGCTATCCTTGGGAACTTTGTGGAGCTCATCTTGTATTCTGGACATCGGCAAATGTGTGGCTTCAGGAGCGTGGCCGTGGTTCCACTCAGAAAGTTCACGTACGTCGATCAATACCGCTCCTTGATCCAGGAGTTCTTTGGCCTCATGCGGAGCTACCGCTCTAGCGCTCTTCTTGAATAGCACGACAAGATTCCTCTCTTGATGGTTTTCTCGTATCACTTATTGGTAACAGCATACCCGATAGGGTATAAATGTGTGTAAATCGGGAGTCTTTGGCTAAGTGTTCGGGGGTCAAACCGATACATTTGCCCGCGATGTCCAATCCGAAGGCTTACTGGAGACGGGGCAGCGTCAGCCCTCAGGGCTATCTTTCAAGCCAATTGCGACAAACGCCCGCCTTGGGTGAGCGGATTGATCGCGTACAGCGATGGTCTTGAGCCGTCCCGCGTCGAACTGGCTGAGTTTTTTTGATAATTCAGTCGATAGATCAAAGGGTTGTCGGCTAGGCCTAGATAAACCGTCTGTCGGGTAAGCTCATATACCCATATGCAGTCAACGATTACTCCCGCAGAAGGTACTAACGTCAAGATCATCATCGATATCGACGAGGCTGAGTTAGAACC
>JAJYFX010000327.1:0-3078 GCA_021785315.1 Actinomycetes bacterium
CGTGAATCTCGCACCGTATCCTCGGCCACTCCCATTCGGTGACTCTGCAGGCGATCGAATGCGGAAGCTCTTCCCTTGCTTTTGCAAGCAGCTGCTCCCGCACCAGCTCCGCGACCCATTGCGCATCCGACATGTCAGTGAGCGCGTCCGGGGGATAGTACATCGGCCCTTCAGGCAGACGGTTGAAAAGCTCCTGCACAAGCTCGGAAATGCCTTCTCCGGTTTTAGCAGAGACCGGGAAGTAGCTCGATTTGTCGAAGCCAGCGAGCTTGCTCAGATGGGCCAAGACGTCGATGCCTGTGACCAAATCGGTCTTGTTCACTACGACAATGGAACCGGCGGGAGATCTGTCCAGCACATAGGAGTCTCCCTTGCCGATTTCCTGGCTTGCATCCACCATCGCCAAGACCAGATCGACTTCTCCTATGGCCTGATTGGCGCTGTCATTAAGTCGCTGACCAAGGAGCGACCGCGGCTTGTGTAACCCCGGAGTGTCGACAAAAACTATTTGGCCGCGCTTCTCGGTGAGAATTCCGCGCACCTGATTGCGAGTGGTGCTTGGCTTGTCAGACACGATCGAAACTTTCTGGCCCATGATATTATTGAGGAGGGTCGACTTGCCTACGTTGGGACGGCCGATGATGCTCACGAATCCGGATTTGAATCCCGTCATTTCGAATCCTCAAAGGGCTTCTCTTCGATAGTCTCGATGCGAACCCTTCCGATACGCCTGTTTATGACCTTCTCTGCCGTCAACTGGTAGTTTCCGAGCTCCACCTGCTCACCTTCGGCAGGCAGGTGTCCAAGCAGCGAAAGAAACAGACCGCCCAGTGTATCCCATTCGCCTTCAGGCAGCTTGATTTCCAATTCCTCGTTCAGTTCGTCCAGGCTTTTTGAAGCTACAATGAGATATTCCTTCTCGGATATCTTCTCAACATCTACGACATCCGGGTCAAACTCATCCGAGATGTCTCCAACGAGCTCCTCAATCAAGTCCTCCAGGGTGACCAGTCCCGAGGTGCCCCCGTACTCGTCGAACACGATCGCTATATGGAATTTGCCAGCCTGCATTTCCCGGAGAAGGTCGGCCACTGGCTTGGTTTCAGGAACGAAATGAGCCGACCGCACCAGGCCGACCACTTCCTGGTGCGATTTGGACGCCCTATCCGCCTTCATCAGATCTTTTGCCAACACGACGCCTATGACGTCGTCAATTGTTTCTTTGAATACGGGGATCCTGGAGAATCCGGCGTCCAGTGCAACTTGCAGCACCTCGTCGACTCTCGCTGACGCCTCGACTGCGACCATATCGGTTCTCGGAACCATCACTTCGCGTGCCACGGTGTCTCCGAATGAGATGATCGAATGGATGAGTTCTCTTTCCTCGGTTTCGATGACCTCTTCGGCCATAGCTGCGTCAGCCATTGCCAACAGCTCTTCTTCGCTAACCGAACCCAAAATGGAAAGTCCTTTTCCTCTCACGAGGATATTCGTCAACCCAAGGATAATCCTTGACACTAGCCGTACTAGCGGAAATCTAATGATCGCCCGAACCAGCGGGGCTGAAAAAAGCGCAGCTTTTTCAGGATTCTGCACGGCCCAGTTTTTCGGGATCGCCTCCGCCAGGATGAAGATCACAACGACTTCGAATACGGTGCTCACGGCCAAACCAAGCGCGCCAAATAGGTGGCCGGCTAAGGCGCCGACCAGCGTCGCGGCCACAAGCTGGGAAAAAACCGCCACCAGAAGAATCGGATTCAAGAATGCGCCTTGATTCTCGAGGATCTTCAGAAGCAGGGAACCCCGCTTGATCTTCATCTCTGATAGGGCCATCGCTTTGACCTTGCTTATTCGGGTAAGCGATGTTTCAGCCACAGCCAGCAGACTCGCAAGCAACACCAATGAGACGACGGCAACGATTGTCAGCGTGTCATAGCCGGTCCAGTGAAACGGCAGACTCTTAGCAGTGATAGCGCCGATGCGTTCTAAGGTCTGTTTAGGTATCTCGTCCATAAAGTCTTAGACAATCCCTGGGAGCGAACCCTTTTTGTAATGGAGTTTGAGTAATTCCTGCTCTCTTTGCTCCATGGCTTCCGCCTCGTCGTCGAGTTCATGATCCATTCCAAAGAGATGCAATATCCCATGCACAATCAAGAGAGCCATTTCATCATCTAGGCTACCGTCGTGTGAATTCACGCCCGCATGCTCGGAAGCGTTTTCATTCGCCACTTCAGGACAGATGACCACATCTCCGAGCAGAAACGGCATGGAATACGAATCTTGGGATGAGGAGCGCGGGCCTCCGCCGGAATCTGGAGACCTGCCTCCGGAGTTGGGCTCTGTCTCAATCGGAAATGAAAGAACATCCGTCGGCCCGCTTTTGCCCATAAATCTCTCGTTCAGGCCAGTGATGGCGCTCTTGTCGACAAATATTAACGATAGCTCCGCATTGCCGGATACTTTCTGCGACTTGAGCACGCTAAGCGAAAACCGCATCCAACGATCTTCATCGACGGGAAAAGCGCTTTGCTCGTTGGCTATAAAAACCTCTACACCCAATTAATAATCTCCAGACCGGAACCGCGGCGCAATCCATTAGACCGCCGGGTATTTCTGTTAACCGATGGTGCCAACTCTAGCCCTCTGTTCCATATGCGTCGCGGAATTCTCATACGCCGCCACAATGTCTGACACAATCTTGTGGCGAACCACATCCCTTTTGCCAAGCCTTACAAAGGCAAGGTGCTCAATGCCCGAAAGTACTTCTTCCAGACCGACAAGGCCGGACCTGCCGCCAGGAAGATCGATCTGAGTGATATCGCCGTTTATTACCGCTTTTGACCCAAAGCCAATCCTGGTCAAAAACATCTTCATCTGTTCTGGGGTGGTGTTCTGAGCCTCGTCCAGAATGATAAAGGAACTGTTCAGAGTTCTTCCTCTCATAAATGCCAATGGCGCAACCTCGATGGTGCCACGCTCCATGAGCTTCAATATCGTTTCCGAATCCATCATGTCGTGCAAGGCATCATAGAGCGGCCTGAGATAGGGGTCGACCTTGGCCATCATGTCACCTGGCAA
>JAJYFX010000327.1:3088-3535 GCA_021785315.1 Actinomycetes bacterium
ACCCCAGCCGCTCGCCTGCCTCAACCGCGGGCCTGGTAAGAATAATCCGATCCACCTGCTTTGCCTGCAAAGCCTGAACGGCTAGCGCGACCGCCAGGTAGGACTTGCCGGTACCCGCGGGTCCGATTCCAAATGTGACAATATTCTTCGATATGGCGTCGGTATAATGCTTTTGACCGGCGGTTTTTGGTCGTACGCTCTTGCCTCTCCCGGAGCGAAGCAGTTCGGTTGTCAAAACCTCAGAAGGCTTCTCGTCTGAGCGGACCATGTCAATCGTCCGCATCAAGTTTGAACTGTCCAGCTTCTGCCCGTGCTGCAAAAGCGTTACAAGCTCCTCGAAAAGCTGTGCGACGCGTTCCGATTCATTGCCAGAAACCGTGATCTCATTTCCCCTGACTCGAATGTCGGTACCTGGAAATTCGGATTCAATCAGCCTAAGAAGCTCGT
>JAJYFX010000328.1 GCA_021785315.1 Actinomycetes bacterium
TTCCGATCTATTTCCGGGCTTGCGTCTGCCAACACTGTGGGGGGTACAAAATAACCATTTTCGTAGCCTTCGCCATTTAGGCGATTTCCTCCACATAACAGACGGGCTCCATGGTCAACCGCATCTTGGATATGCCGCATTACCTTCTCGTAGGCTGGTTTATTTCGCAGTGGAACTATTTGCGCCTTTGCCTGATCTCCTGACGACCCTACCTTTGAGACTGAGTGCTCTCGTAAATCCTCCAGGAACTGTTCGTAAAGTGGAGCTTCCACGAAAATACGTGCAGGTCGATAACAAAATTGTCCAGCATTCTCGAAAGCATGATTTGCTAGAGCGAGGGAAACCTCTTTGCTATTCACATCAGCTGCCACGAGTGCTGGAGATTGACCTCCGAGTTCGAGCGTTAGGCGTTTGAATCCAGAGGCTGCAGCCGTAGCGATACGTCGTCCAGTGTCGAGACTACCAGTAAATGAAATCTTGGCAACAAGTGGATGGTCTATCAGCATCTGTCCTACAGCAGCACCTCCGGTGACGACATTGAAGAGATCAGGTTCCAGGCCAGCCCGGCTGCATAGTTCCGCCAACTGTAGAGTTGCAGACGGGGTTTCGGGTGAGGGTTTTGCTACAACTGGACATCCAGCTGCGAGTGCAGGCGCAACTTTCAGGCTCAACAAAGTCAGCGGGTAATTGAAAGGCGCTATTGCTCCCACCACACCTACCGGCTCAAGCGAAACAATGGTCTGTTCACCGGTACGCAAGGAGGGGAAATAGCTTCCAGCTAGCCGCAGCGCCTCAGAGGCATAAAAATCAAATACCCCACCACATCCCTCAACCTCTCTCAGAGCATCGCTTCTCGACTTCCCGGTCTCAAGTGACAGGCTTTCAGCAATGGTCTTAGCTTGGGTGCGAATAGTATGTGCAATCAGTCTCAGTCGTGCTGCCCGAGTATCAGCAGCTTCTCGACGAAGAGATGGCAACAGCGCATGTCCCGCGCGCACCGCACGATCGACTACCTCGGGAGGGGTAATTTCCAGAATCAGCAAAGTGTCACCGGTTGCCGGATCAATTACCGGAATGCTTTCCTCAGCGCCTGTAATTGAGCCTCCGCCGACGAATGGGCTTGCCCGGCGAACCATCAGTGAATCTTCTCTCGACTTGAGGTTAGATTGGACTCCAATGCTTTACAAAATGACGGCAAGACGTCCTGCCAGTCACCGACTACACCATAAGTGGCATACTGAAAAATGGGAGCATGTGGGTCGTTATTGACGGCGACAATATTACGAGCGTTGTAACACCCAGTTATATGCTGTATTGCGCCAGAAATTCCCACTGCGAAATACAGGTCTGGTGCCACTGTTTTCCCAGTAAGACCAACCTGCAACTGTCCGCTAACCCATCCTGAATCTACGGGAGGCCTTGATGCCGCAACTTGTCCTCCAATTAAAGATGCGATCTCCTCAAGTAACTTGAAGGGTTCCGGTCCACCCAGACCACGTCCTCCCGAAACAAGGATGCGAGCCTGGGTGATATCGGGTCCCTGGACCAGACGGTGCCGGTCCTCTGGCATAGTCTGAAGCGTTCCGAGATCTACTTGGGGAGTAAATAGCACACTCGGGCTCACATCAGAACCAGCCTCAGCCGCCGCCCAAATCTTGGGATGCGGCACTAGCACGGCAGGCATCCTGATCATACGCAGTTTGGTCTCGGCGGCTCCACCAAACGTTGCACGAGTAATCTCTACTGTGTCGTTGGCGATGGCAGCCGCAGTGATGTCCATTGCCGCACTTCCATCCAAAATTGCAGCTAAACGTGCAGCAACTTCGGTACCCCAAAGAGTCTTGGACAACAGTATCGTAGAGACTGCTGTCTCGTTGCAAAGTTGAGCTAGTACCTCTGCATCGTATTCAGGCCAAAGTTGGTGCTCTGGAGCTTCACTTAAAACACGTACAGATTCTGCTCCATAATTGACAATATCCTGCGTGCAGCGACTTGCCTCTTCCCCGACGACTGCAATTGTGAAGGGTTCACCTGTTGCATCCTTTATTTGCCGGGCGAAGCTAACCAATTCACGAGACAAACTCGGATCATCTGTATAATCCTCACCGCTTATCATTATCATGGTGCCGGACATCACTATTTCCTCCAAAGATAGTCGATCTAGATTAGGCCCGACGACATCAAAACGGCCGCCAGTTGTTCGCCTTGACTTTGCCCGCTATCGCCATCGATAAATTGGCAGTTGCTCTCCTTGGAGCGCTCGGCTATATGTACGTCTACCAGTTCGGTTGATTCCTCGGAATTGACTCCAAGGTCTGATACGGACCAAACATTTGGTTGGCGCTTCATTGCTGCCATACGGCCCTTCATTGTTGGATAGCGCAATTCGCCCAACTCACTGGTAACCGTTACAACGGCGGGAAGCTTTGCACTCATATCCTGCCATCCGTCAAGAAGAACGCGACGAACCAGAACTCTTTCCCCTGTAACCTTTGCTTCGCGCGCAAGAGTTATGCATGGCCACCTTAGATTCCTCGCCACACGAATCGGAACTTGAGCATTATCCCAGTCAGAGTCTTGGCGGCCGCAGATTACTATGTCCACCTGTGCCAGGCGAGTAATCGCGGCAGCCAAAATGGCGGCAGTTGATCGAGAGTCATGGCTGTCACCTGACGGACCGTCGACCACTACAGCATCGTTTACCTCCAACGCCATCAGCTTCCTGAGTACCTCCCATGGCACATGTTCGCCAACCGACAGCACAGTGACGGTAGAGCCAGGATTTTCATCTTTCAGGCGCAGAGCTGCCTCTAGCGCCTGTTCATCAAATCCGTTGACGACCCGCTGACCACCATCGCTTGGCACAACCCGAGATCGAACGGGGTCGATCGTAAGGTCTGTAGTGGGCAGCAGTGGGTCGACAACGATCCTCGCACAGACAACGATATGCACTGAGTTTTCCTCCTTATGCACTATCAGACTTCTACGAAACTCCGATAGCCCTTAGTACTGACGACCGGACATTTCCCAAAACTTGGGCAGTTTGAAGTCATTGGCTAGAACCTTGTAGCAGTTGTAACTACTTCCACGTCCTATACCAGCAGCTGAGTGAAGGTTTGACGAGCAGAGATAGAGATTCTTAATTGGGGTTCGGTAATCAGACAGCTCCGGAATAGGACGGAAGCGACCAAGCTGCGATGCTATCATGCTTCCTTCAGTCCAACCGCCCTCCAGCATGTCGGGATGCGATGCACCGACTTCGTAGGGACTGTATATACGGTGCGCTATCACGTTATCCGGCGTCATGTTTGGGGCATAATGGCGCCATTGCTGGAGAGCCGCAGCCATGAACTCATCCTTCATCCGAAGCCATTCGCTCGGCGTGAATAGCCGCCGGGGAGCAGTAAATTCTTCGATAAGAACTGTATGTGCATCGCCGGGAGCTCGAGTGCGATCCCAAATGCTGTCAGGAGCAGTCAAGATGAATAGTTGCGATGGAAAGCCCAG
>JAJYFX010000329.1 GCA_021785315.1 Actinomycetes bacterium
CTCAAAGAGGTATCTGGACTGACTCTCCAGCCCATCGCCAACCAGAGGGAATTCAAAATCTCGTATAACCTATCGTCGGCCCGGGCGCCGTCCATTGAAGAAATATCAAAGATGCTCAATTTGCGCGGCCTTAGGGTAAACCTCATATATTCTCACGCAAAGTTTTTAGATGTCCTTCCCCTGAGAGCTTCAAAAGGACGCGCCATTCGATATCTGTCCTATAAATGGGGCATTCCTCTTGAGAACATACTTGTCGCGGGCGATTCTGGAAATGACGAAGAAATGCTCGAGGGACGAACCTTGGGAGTCGTAGTCGGGAACTACAGCCCCGAAGTAGAACACCTAAGAGGTCACCACCAGATCTACTTCGCTAAGGAGGGATATGCTCTTGGGGTTCTTGAAGGAATAGAGCACTACCGATTTTGCGAATCCAAGGATTGCAGCGGATCCAAGCAATAGTCGTAATCATGGCTAAGGTAGATGCAAGTATTTGTCTGCAACGCTATAACTCTATAATTCCGCCCAAACGATTAGAAGAGCAACCTTTAGATGATAGAAACTGAAAATAGCCTGGCAAACCCTAGGCCCCGACGTAATCTAGCCAGCGCGCTGATCATATCTGCCCGCCCAAAACAGTGGGTAAAGAATCTCCTGGTTTTCGCGGCGCCGGTGGCCGCGGGCTCACTAACCGACATCAAGATACTGAAACCTTCCATTGTCGCTTTCGTCGCTTTCACCCTCGCCGCGTCCGGGATCTACCTGATAAATGATGTGATGGATCTCGAGGCGGACAAATCGCACCCGAAAAAATCCAGTCGCCCTGTTGCCTGCGGGGAAGTGCCAGTCGCCCTGGCCTTGACTATTGCGGTTGCGGCAGAGATCATCGGATTGGCTATTTCGTTTATCTTCGGCGATGCCGCCCTCGCTATGGTGATCGCCCTATACCTGGTGATGAATCTTGCGTACTCCAGTTTTCTCAAGCATGAGCCGGTTATCGACATACTTGTCGTAGCTCTTGGATTTTTGCTCAGAGCAATTGCTGGCGGCGTAGCTGACAACGTTCCGCTTTCCAACTGGTTCGTGATCGTCGCGTCTTTTAGTTCTCTGTTCATTGTTATCGGCAAGAGGTACGCCGAATCTCAGTTACTGGGTGAAGACGCCGCAACACACAGGTCATCGTTGGGGAAGTACCCTATCGGGTTCTTGAATTACGCCCGCTCGCTCTCTTCGGGAGTCGCTATCACCGCCTATTGCCTTTGGGCGTTCGAAAAAGGAGCGGCCGCTCCAAAAGGCGCGCTATGGATTGAAAGTTCAATTCTATTTTTTGTCGCGGCAATATTGCGGTATGCCTTATTAGTTGAACAGGGTCACGGAGGTGCACCCGAAGATCTCCTCATGTCTGATAGATTGCTTCAGGTCATCGGTGCTATCTGGATTTGTGTGTTGGTAATTGGTATCTACATATCCAGATAGGAATGGGGGAAGCGGCAGGGATCAGTATATTTTACTGAAAACGAAGAGGACCAATTGGCTACTGAAAACAACAAGATTCTTACAGGTTGGGGCCGCACAAACCCCGTATTGAGTTCCAAACTGGAGTTGCCTATCAACTCAGATTGGCCGGCAATGCTCAACGCGCTGTCATCTTCCGGAGTGGTGGCAAGGGGTTTGGGAAGAAGCTACAACGATGCCGCCCAGCTGTCAGGCGGCGCCTTTATAGATACGACAATCTGGAACCAGGCGAAGCATTTTGATCCTTCGAGCGGCATCCTAACGGTTGAAGCTGGCGTATCGCTGGATCAAATAATGAAAGAATTCGCCGATGCCGGCTTCTTCGTGCCGGTTACCCCCGGAACGCGCCACGTTACGGTCGGTGGCGCTATTGCATGTGACGTACATGGAAAAAACCACCACAAAGACGGCTCATTCACCGACCACGTGATCTCATTCGATCTGGCAACGCCTAACGGCGTGCTGACGGTTACGCGAGAAGAGAGCCCGGAACTCTTCAATGCCACTTGTGGCGGCATGGGTTTGACCGGCGTGATTCTAAGTGCCACACTCCGTTTAATTCGAGTTGAGACGGTTTTCATGAAAGTGGACACTCACCGTACCCGCGACCTAGACGAGGCCATGGATCTAATGGAGGCGGAAGATGATAAGTACCGCTATTCGGTAGCTTGGGTCGATTCGCTTGCCACGGGATCTTCTCTGGGCAGAGCCGTGCTGACCCGCGGTGACCATGCCGAATCCGGTGATCTCCCGGGGTCGCATCGTAAGGCGCCGCTGGAGTTCAAGCCTAAGACGCTCTTCTCGGCACCTGACCTTTTCCCGTCAGGACTGCTAAATTCGCTCACCATCAAAGCATTTAATGAACTCTGGTACCGGAAGGCCCCCAAAAAAGAGATAGGGGCGATTCACCACAGCGCTTCCTTTTTCCATCCTCTGGATGTGGTGGATAACTGGAATCGCATCTATGGTCCAAGAGGATTCGTCCAATACCAGTTCGTCGTTCCGCTCGGCCAGGAAATCGTCGTCAGAAACTCGCTCGAACTCCTCGCTAAACACCGTTCCGGATCATTTCTCACGGTATTGAAGCGTTTTGGCAAAGCGAACAGCGGACTCATGTCATTCCCTATGGAAGGATGGACCCTAGCCCTGGATCTTCCGGTAGGATCTGCTGGCTTACCCAATCTATTTGATCAGCTTGATGAGATGGTAATTTCGGCGGGAGGCCGCCTCTACCTAGCCAAAGATGCGCGAGTTTCCAAGAACCACCTCAAAATCATGTATCCTCACCTAGAAGAATTTCAAGAAGTTGTAAGATCTGTTGATCCGTCGAGAATTCTACAATCCGACTTATCCAGACGCCTTGGAATATAGGCCTGCGAAGAGACCAAGGAAACCAAAACATTGAACGACTCCTTCAAGAAGCCTCAAAATGTGGTAGTGCTAGGTGGAAACTCTGACATTTCCTTCGCCATTCTTGCCGAACTCGCAAAGCACCGTCTGGAAAAGGTGGTTCTCGCCGGGCCAAACCAGCCAACATTGCATGCTCGTGCCTCGATGGTTAGCGAACTTGGGGAAATCGAGGTGAAAGTGGCATCCTTCGACGCCACCGACTTGCCGCAGGTCTCGGCGCAAACCGAATTGGCTATGTCGCTTGTGCCGACCGTGGACCTCCTGATCATCGCCGCTGGCCTTCTCGGTGATCAATCCTCAGATGAATCTGATCCAACGGCAGTCTCAAAAATCATTACCACTAATTTCACCGGTCCAGCCGCTGCCTTGACTGCAGTCGTTGAAAAGATGAAAAAACAAGGTTACGGTTCGATACTTGTCCTGTCTTCGGTAGCAGGGACCAAAGTTCGCAGGTCAAACTTCATTTATGGATCGTCCAAGGCTGGACTTGACGCGTTTGCTCTTGGTTTCTCTGATGCGCTTTGGGGAACGCCAATCCGAATTACCGTGGTACGACCAGGATTCGTTAAAACCAAAATGACCGAA
>JAJYFX010000330.1 GCA_021785315.1 Actinomycetes bacterium
GATCTGGCGTCGGATCCTGGTGCCGGCTTCGTTTGCGCTTCCCAGGATTCACCGCGTCTTTCAAGAGGTGATGGGCTGGCAGGATTCGCACCTTCACGCATTTGATATCAAGGACAAGTGCTACGTGATGTCTGGCATCGACGACTGGGGTGACTTCCCAGACGATATTATCGAAGACGGCATAGAGATCGCCACGCTCTTAGATGTTGGTGACACCTTCGTGTATCGGTACGACTATGGCTACGGCTGGGAGCAGCTTTGACCCAGAGGCCTTCAACCTCGCCCAGGTGAATACTGGCCTCCAACGTCTCCGATAGTCAGGACTTTAGCGCCCGCTTGGGCACATGGCCAGCCACTGCTGTGGTAGTTTTCATGGTCGCAATCCCTACCTGGCCTGGAGCTGGCAGGCTTTGGTAGGCCAGGCAGCTGCCGCGAACCTGGAAACAAGGGGCAATTGATTACAAGGCCGCAGTCTATGACCATTGCGCCGAGACATGGCGATCGAAGAGAGCGGGATCCAACGCTGATTGGCAAGCCCAACCAAAGGTGCAGGTGCACTTTCTCGGACCACGGCAGCGGTGTTAGAACTCGTCTCCTCGAAGGCGGTACTACCGCTTGCGGCAGGACTTCAAGTGGACCAAATCCCGGCTCGAGCGCTAAACCAGAGGATACCTGGGCACGACTGGGTTTGACGGAGCGGCTTCTGAGATGTCTAAAGCTTGAGGGTAGTCTGGATTTTTAGGCGTGAGAGTTTGGAGGAGTGGGTTGAGAGTTGCTTGCATAGGCGGGGGGCCGGGTGGGGTTTTTTTCGCCACCTTGCTGCGCCAGTTGTCACCCTCGGATGAAGTGGTTGTGTTTGAGCGGAATCGGATTGACGACACTTTTGGGTTTGGTGTCGTGTTTTCCGATGCGACGCTTTCAAACTTGGGAGCGGCTGATCCTGTGCTGCGTGACCGCCTTGGCCGTCACGGTCAGACCTGGGACAAGATTGAAGTGCGTTTAAGGGGCGAGACTTTCAGCTGCGGCGGGAATGGAATGGCGGCTATCGCGCGAAAAGAGCTATTGAGGATTCTTTATGAAAGAGCTACTGAGGTGGGCGTGGATCTCAGATTTCAAAGTGCAGTCGCAAGTTTGGACCAGCTAGCTGATTTCGATCTGATTGTGGGCAGCGACGGTGCAAACTCTTTGGTAAGAAATCAAATGATCAATTCGTTTTCGCCGAAAATTGAAAGGGCTTCGGCGAAATTCATATGGTTTGGCACCACTTATCAGTTCAAGGGGTTGACCTTCCTATTCGAGGAATCGAAAGATGGTGTTTTTGCAGTTCACGGGTATCCCATAGACGATGGTAAAGGCACTTTCATCGTAGAGACTGATGAGTCGACATGGCTTCGGGCCGGAATGGACAGTTTTGATGATTCGCAGCCGCCCGGCCCAAGCGACGGTTACAGCAAGGAGTATCTCCAGGGCCTGTTTGCAGACCAGATAAATGGTGCGGACCTTCTCGTAAATAATTCGCGCTGGGCAAATTTCAGGACCATCAGGAATTTCTCATGGCACGATGAAAGGTTTGTGCTGCTTGGTGACAGTGCCCATACCGCCCATTTCTCAGTGGGTTCAGGGACGAAGATGGCGATGGAAGATGCCGCCGTGCTGGCTGGGTGTCTTGCGAACCGAGACCGGAGCTTGGGCCAGGTTTTGACTGAGTATGAGAATATCCGGCGTCCTAGCGTCGATGCAATTCAAGGCGCGGCCAAGCCGAGCCTCTCCTGGTGGGAGCATTTCGGTAGATATTACTATTCTCTGGAGCCTCAGCAGTTCGTTTTCCACTTCTTAACGCGAGCGATCTCTGCCGTTCAGGTGCAACGCAGAGATCCGGATTTTGTTGAGAATGCGCTCCAGTGGTGGAAGGCCAAATATGGCGCGGATCCTTCGGAAGCAAATTTTGACCTGGACGACTTTAGAGCATCGTCTCGCATTGTCGGTATTCGCGAGGATGTAAGCGGTGCCACCTTTGCAATGTTTGCAACATCGGAGGGATCCAAGCAGCTTGAGTTGCTTGAAGTTCCACCATCTAAAAAGCTATATCCCTTTGGAGGGTTGGTCAAGATATCAGAGCATGGAGATGGGTTCGCCTTGGCAAAAGCACGTCTTGGTGAGATCCTTCTCGCTCGACCCTCGATAGTAGCAATTGGGGGTGGTACTTCGGTTGAGAGGATCCTGTTGGCGGAGGAGTGCCGTATGTCGGGCTCGGTTCCGTCCATGATGATTGAAGGTTTCTTCGACGAAGACCGTTTTATTACCGCGATACTTTCCGGACGCACCGATTTTATTGGAGTTCCAATTGAAGAAGTTAGAGAACCTGATTCCACGGTACTCCCGACGGCTTAGGACCTGCCCAATTTTGTATGCGAGGTCGATTTGTTGTTTAGTTATCTAGGGAGGAATTTTGGTGCCATGAAAATAGCAGAGGGTTTGGTCGCCTGGCCGGAGGATTTCGTAGATCGATATCGCGAGTTAGGGTACTGGAACGGGAAGACGCTTGATCAGTACCTGAAGGAATCTGCCGAGAAGTATGGCGATAAAGAGGCAATTACTGACGGGGATATTCGCCTGACATATAAAGAGCTCGTCATGCTTTCGGATGGGCTGGCGCTAAACCTTTCGAAAAGGGGATACGCCTCCGGCGACTGTATTGTTGTTCAACTTCCTAATTGTTGGGAATTCGTTGTTCTGGTCTTTGCGTGCGCAAGAATCGGAGTCGTACCGATCATGGCTTTGCCAGGGCATCGTTTGACGGAACTGAGCTATTTTGCAGATCACTCTGAAGCTCGAGCAATTGTAGTCCCTGACCAAGTCAAGGGTTTTGACCACCAAGCGATGGCCTGGGAAGTGGCCAAACGGTGTCCCACTGTCGAAGAGGTGCTTGTAGTTGGGGAGGGGGTTCTTGAAAACTCCGTAGATCTGAGGTCTCTGATCCAGCCTCCCGAATTGGTCCGCGAAACCCATGACCTGCTGGACCAACTGCGTCCCGATTCTCAAGACGTAGCGGTGTTTCTGCTTTCTGGCGGCACTACCGGCCTTCCAAAGTTGATCCCCAGATCTCATGATGACTATGGGTATAACTTCCGGCAGAGTGCAGAGTTGTGTGGATTTGATTCCAGCACCGTGTATCTGGTGGCACTGCCGGCGTCGCATAACTTTCCCCTGGCATGCCCGGGTTTGTTAGGTGTCTTGTACACAGGCGGAAGGGTGGTGATGGCGCGGAGCCCTGAGCCGGGATACTGTTTGAACCTAGTGAGTTCCGAACGGGTCACCGTGGCTGCAGCTGTTCCTGCGGTTGCGCAGCGTTGGCTAGACGCAAAGTTGGAGAATCAAGGTTACGACCTCTCGTCGCTGCAAGTGTTAGAGGTGGGTGGTGCGAAGATCGCCCCAGAGGTGGCCAGGAAGATTAAGCCGGTTCTCGGGTGTGTCCTCCAGCAA
>JAJYFX010000331.1 GCA_021785315.1 Actinomycetes bacterium
ATCAGGCGATTGAATATCCAGCTCAGGGGGAAGACCGGGAGCAGGACGGCGGCAAGCAACAAAACGATCCACTCCATGGCCTCAGCTCCAGCGTAGCCAGACGTTGAGACGACGAGAAGCACTCAGCAGGAGCTGCGTCACTCGCACGTAGAGATCGTTGATGTAGAGCTCTCGGGACAGTAGGGCGTAAATGGCCAGATAGCCACCATGCCAGCGCTGGCTAATGCGCTCCCCCAAATTCTGCGCATCTCCAAAGAAGGTCAAGGCCCAGCCACCCACGAAGAGCAGGGCGAGGATGATCATCAGAACCTCGTAGGAAAGTATCCCGATGCTTGCCGAAGCATAGAGCCGAAGACTGGCCTCATGCGAATAAAGGAATCTGGCAAAATAGTGGCTGATCAGCGTGTAACCAATCACCACCAGCACGAAAGAGCCCAAAATCCCCCCCATGAGCTGCCATGGGTTGGTATGGGTCATCTTGTGGGCGGCAAAGAGAGCCTGCGCACCTGTGACCCAGGCAAAGAAGAGCAGCACGATCACGCCCTGCTCGAAGAAGAGGTGGTTGGCCACAAAGAAGTGCGAGAGACTCAGCACCAGCACCGGCACCAGGATGGTCAGTGCGGCAGCGGTGAGCCAAGGCAGGCGTAAAGGCTTAGTCGGGCGCCGTTCGACGATGTAGACATAGATTGGGTCCGGCGGCACCCCGTCATTGGCACGGGCATCACCAATGGCATTACCCGCTCCGAGGAAGAGCGAGGCCTTGAAGAAGCCATGGGCAATGAGGTGGAAAACCGCCAAAGGAAAGGCCCCAAGGCCACATTCCATGACCATGAAACCCATCTGCCCCATGGTGGAATAGCCCAGGGACCGCTTGACGTCATTCTGGATGAGCATCAGGGCCGAACCGACTACGGCGGTGATCAGTCCCACCACGAAAGCCATGTGCAGGGCAAGGCCTGTGTACTCGAAGATCGGTGCGAAGCGGTTGAAGAGAAAGCCACCGGCATTGACGATACCGGCGTGCATCAGCGCCGAGACCGGGGTCGGCCCATCCATGGTGTAGGGCAACCAGCCGTGCAGCAAAAACTGCGCCGAGCGAGCAAAGGCCGCCAGCGCCACAAGAATCCCTGTCCAGGCCGGCACCGTCATGCCCCAAATCTGGACAGCGTTGGGCGCCGCGGCGATTTGGGCGAAGATCACTGACAGGGCGAGACTGTGATAGCTCTTGTAGAGGATGAAGGCAGCCAACCAAAGGGGAAGATCGCCAACCCGATAGGTAATCTGCGTCCAGAAGGCATAGCGTCCAGAAGCGGGCCGGTCGGTATCGTGACCGAGCAGAAAATAGAGGAGCACTCCGACCAAGAACCAGGCCACGAGCAAGGTGATGAGATCAGCAGCAGAAACCATGAAGAGAATGGTTGCCGTCATCAAGTCGAGCATGGCAAAGAAACGTGGATAATTGGGCTCCTCAATCATGTAGCGTACCGAGTACATATGCACCAGCAGACTAATGCCAGAGACGAAGGCCCACATGACCAGGGTCAAAGGATCAAGCCAGATGCTCCCCCAGATCTGGCCGATATACTCCACCCGGGGCAGCCCAACTGCGACATAATTGCCAAGCAAAATCAGAGACAGCAAAAAGGTAACCAGGGTCGCCAGCACACTGAGCCTGGCTGCACCCGTCTTGCTATGCCGCAAGACGGCAAAGATCAGCAATGCCGCGAGGGCAGGCACGAAAGGTACGATGATCGCTAGAGGGTCCATCGCCAACTCCTCACCAGTTACGCTCCTTTCCAGCCAGCCGGAATACTGATTCATAAGATGCCCGGACATAACGTCGGCCGGATGCCCCGCCCTTGAACGCGCTGGACTGAAACCACTTTAACCGTCCATTTTAATTAAGTTAAGTTAAGTATAGTGAATATTATCTTATAGTATTATATAACAACAATATAACATTATGCTTCTGCACCGGCTAAAGATTTCTACGGCGATGGCACCCTACCCGGCTCGCCGATGAGAAAGGTCGGGACTGGCACCATCTTTGGCATCTGCGCGATAAAAAGGTAGGCATGGTAGAGGTGATGATCCCACTGCTTTCGGAACATTCGCCATCGTTGCCCAGTTTCAGCACCGCCACTTCGTAGCTAGGGCTGCATGGGGTTTCATGGACGCGACCTTGCAAAGAGCACTTTCGCGTTTCCCGTATCGTTGAATGCCCTGGAAACCTCCGTTCCTGCGGGCTTGCGACCTAAATCAGGCACCGCAGGAGTCCAAGTGCGGCACTGGATCAGAATCTCAGCCGCGCGACCGCCGCAACCCCATATCTGGATGCAGCGCTCAGCTTCGATACGAATCGCTTCCCGAACACCCTCCACCAGACCGGCATATCCTCCCTCCGGGGCCAGCGTGTTTTCCCGAATACGTCGTGCAGCAACCTCGAACAGGGGTTCACAGTAGTTGACCTTGGTTGCGCCGGAGCGGATCAAACGTCGGAATTGATCATCGGTGAAACCCGCACTGCCGTGAATCGCTAGAGGGATACCAACAGCTTGGTTAATTTTCGAGAGGCGGGGAAAATCATGTTTGGAGCCTCCGCTGCTTATTCTGCTCACAGATACCGCCAAACAGCCTACCCCGCTTCGCTCGACGTAATGCTTGGCTTCGAGCGGGGAAGTCGGACAACCCGCCGCAGACTCTGCCGCATCATCGAGTTGCACGCTCTCCAAATGGCCCAATTGGCCCACGACCAGTACGCCGCGTGGAGCAGCCAGATTGACCACTTTTTTGGTTAGCGCAACATTTTCCGGCAGCGGGCAGGACGATGCGTTGAACACCACTCCGCCGCACCCTGTGCCAATCGCGCCTTCCGCCAATTGGGGGTCGTTGTCTACCTCGACCTGGAACGACACGGGAATGGTGGCGCGCTGACCCATTTCGATTACGGCCTTGGCCAAAGATTCAATGCCACCCGCTCCGGGATACGATTTGGATAAACTCAGGATGACGGGTGCGCGCAGATGCTCAGCAGCCTCGATCACCCCCTCCAGGATATCCCAGCCAGCCACGCCGAAGGCGCCTACCGCATAGCCGTGGCGATAAGCGTGGTGCAACATGTCCGTCATATCGATCAAAGGCATCCTGTCCTCCTCAAAGTGCGCAAACATGGACACATTCCGTAAAGGTAGTTTCTGAAGTCTTTTCCGCTGACGACTCCCCATGTCCAAATCAAAAGTGTGCGGTGACCTGACCGAGATTTCGATGAGGCTTCCGACTTCATCGAGTCAAACCCAGATAGAGCAGCGGAAGTTTCTCCGGCAACCGCTGCACGTGGTCCACCACCATATAGTTCTTGGCACCAAAAATACGCGACACATACTGGTCTGCCCGGGGATCGAGACTCAGGCAATAAGTGGCGATGCCGTTGCGCGTCAAATCTTCCACCGCTTTCTTGGCGTCGTAACGCAGGTACT
>JAJYFX010000332.1 GCA_021785315.1 Actinomycetes bacterium
TTCCAGGATCGTCATTCATTCCGCCGCAGCTGAACCTCGCTGGTTGGAAGAGGAGCTTGCGACCTGGGGTCCAAATGTTGGAGAGCTAGAAATTTACATGCTTTCTCCGATGAAGACGGTGCCGTTTGCCTCGCTTGCTCCGGATCATCTGAAAATTCATGCTTGGGTGCCGGGGCATGGACTCAGGGGTGTGGCTGGTGCCGACAGCATTGAATATTATAGGAACCCTCTTTCACAGATACCAGATCTGTATTTGGCTGGCTCAGCACGCGCAGATGTTTTATTTCTGCATGTTTCGCCTCCCGATCGATATGGACGCATGTCACTTGGAGTCTCCGTCGACTACATGCCGGCGGTTTTGTCTACGCATCCGATAGTGGTGGCTGAGGTGGATCCAAACATGCCGCGCACCTCCGGCGATACTATTGTGATCGAGGATCAAATCGACTATTGGTTCTCGACCGAAGAGGGTCCTTTGGTCGTCCCTCCGCCGCCCATTGATGAGGGGGAGCGCAGAATAGCGCGGATGGTGGCAAATCTGATATCAGACGGTGCAATTCTCCAGACTGGCGTTGGCTCTATTCCAGATGCGGTGCTACACGAACTCGCTTCCAATCCCCCTCGCGACCTGGGAATTCACACGGGCATCTTTACTGATGGCGTCGTCGAGCTCGCCGCCACTGGCAACGTTACAAATGCAACGAAGCCGCATTCTTATCGTAAGATGGCCACTGCCATGGCCTGGGGAACCCCCGCATTGTATGAATATTTAGATGACAATGAGGATGTGGAATTCCGATCTTGCTCATTCACGCATGACGCGAAAGTGCTGCTGGAAATGGAGCATCTCTACGCGATAAATAGCGCCTTGCAAATTGACCTTGCAGGTAGAGTGAACGCCGAGTATCTAAACGGACGGGTCATTTCGGCTCCCGGCGGCCTTCCTGATTTTGCTGCAGCTGCGCGATCGGCGGCAAAAGGCTATAGCATCATTGCACTTCGGTCAACATCTAGGGATGGAAAGACGAGCAATATAACGTCGGCATTCGGCCCTGATGTTCCTGTAACTTTGCCACCAGGCGAATTGGATTTCGTGGTAACTGAGTTCGGGATCGCCGACCTGCGGAGTTTATCACCGTCCGGCTGGGCAAAAGCACTGATCAACGTTGCACACCCGGATTTTCGCGCTGAACTTGGCAGCAACGTAGCGTAATTACATATAATGAATCGACAAAAGGAGGGAGCCAGGTGAGCGATAGCCTGATTCGGGAGTCTCGACACGGTGATGTTCTATTGCTTGAATTTAATAATCCAAGTATGTTGAATGCGCTGGATATACGCATGGCTGAAGAGATCGTTAAGATTTTGGGATCATTGAACTCCGATATCACGCCGGTTGTTGTCATGACTGGAACCGGACGGGCTTTCTGCGCTGGCGGTGATATTAAATTGATGGCGCGCGGCGAGGCGGGCAGTGATTACATGCACCGCATGAATGGGTTGGTGAAGGCTATGGCCCACAGCGACGCAGTTATCATCTCGGCAGTGAACGGACTTGCCTACGGTGGAGGATTTGGTTTGGTGCTTGCCAGCGATATCGCCTTCGCAGCTTCGGATGCGAAGATGGCTATGGTTCATGGCGACATTGGTTTGGTACCCGATATGGGATCGCATTTCTTTCTTCCCCGTGTAACGGGGATGAGTTACGCTAAGCTGCTGTTGTGGATGGGGGAGCCTATAGATTCCGCTGAAGCGCTGCGTGTGGGCATTGTCAACAGAGTTGTTGAACCAGAGAATTTGGTGTCCCAAACTTTGGAATTTGCCGGTCGGCTGGCGCAAAGGCCTCGCCGGGTGCTGCGCCTGTCAAAGCGGCTGCTGACTGCCCTGCCGACAATGACGCTTGACGACCTCCTTGAGGGAGAGGCTGATGCGCAAATAGACTGTTTTGCGACCGACGACCACCGTGCGCGGCTGCAGGCCCTGTTGGACAAGCGCAAGCCTTAACCCCGCGGTCGAACGTTTTTGAGGCAACGAAACGACTAGCCGGCTTATTTGGCCAACCTCTGGAGCTATTGATTTCGCCTTTAGTTTTTTGATGTTGAAAAAGCTGAGCCGGGCCGAAGGCTGCGCCAATGAGCCCGCCATTCGCGCTCGCGCGAATGGCCTCTCAAACTGAGATCACGAGATCTTCCTCCAAGAATTTGGTGAGGTAGAGTTCAGATTTCTTTCGATGCTGTGCGGTCAATATTAAAAGAAGATCGCGATCACGCTGGGTAAGACACTCAAGAATCATCTGGTGTTCGCGAATGATCTCTTCCCGAGTGCTTTCGCTGACAAGGTAAACAGCTCGATAAGGCTCTGTGAGGCGCCATAGGCGTCCGACTTCTTCTTCAAAGAGGCTCATCTGTGCCAAGGCAAAGATTGCGAAATGAAATTCGCGATTGAGCCTGACAAGATTATTGACGCTATCTTTTGATTCAACCAAGGCATCTTGCAGATCTTTTAGCCCCTCTAGTTGGTCTGAATCTGGCCATTGCACGCTTTGAAGCACCTCAGTTTCTAAGAGCTCCCGCATGCGGTAGGCCTGTTGAAGCAGCGCGGAGCTAAGTCTGGTAACTATATAGCCGCGGTTGCGCTGGTAGGTTACCAGCCCTTCAGCTTCGAGCCCCTGCAGCGCTTCACGGATTGGACTTCGGCTTACATTGAGCATTTCGGCGATTTCCGCTTGGCGGATTCGCTGTCCGGGCACCAATGCGCGGCGTAGTATCAGGTCTCTCATTTGGTCGATCATCACGTTATCTGACATAGGTTCCTCGCAATGCAGACCCTTCGGTTCGATTAGTTTTCGAGATGCATTTATACCTGTGAAGCCATTGTGCGACTCGATGCCAACTGGATCAAATCTGACTTGCTTGCAACATGAACTAAGGTCTTCTATAAGATATCCAGAAACGATCCGATCGCACTATTCGAATTTTGGCCAACCTACTTTAGGCTACTTCCCGACGTCCATCTAGGTAGTAAAAAGTGCATGCATTTATGTAGACAATCTTATCCACTAGAATTTGAAAAACCGAGTTTTTAATGTTTCGCTAACATTTTTCGGATGAACCGCGAATCAGGGTCGCTAACTTTTTGGTGACAGTTTCCCGGCAGGAGTGTTATCGCTCGAGATATCATTCTTGGCTTGGCCTCTTCGCCGGTGGCATCGCATTCAAAATCTCGGCAGATTTAGGCTCGATGACTTTTTCGCACCTGTAAGTTGCCATTAGTCAAGCATGAATTCATTTGCCTCTTCTGGTATTTCCGCTGTCATTTCCTCCTGGGCTTGGACAAGTTTGGAAGGCCACCAGTTGTACTTTCCCAGTAATACTACAATCGACGGCACCAGGAGTGTTCTCACCAAAAATGTGTCCATCAGTATCCCCAGAGCCAGGCCAAATCCGATTTCCTGCACTTGGGCGCTTCCTCC
>JAJYFX010000333.1 GCA_021785315.1 Actinomycetes bacterium
TCAGTTCATTTTTGATCGGCTCGCTAGTTCGGATCAGACGGGGACGACTCCCCAGCGAGGAACATCACCTTCAAATTTTCGTTTCTTTTCCAAGCCAAAATAAACTGCGCGAATAACGCTTGCGCGGATAGGCGCTTCATCTCAAATGTCGGTATGGTTGCATCGCACGATGCCATCTGAAAATGGAACACGGGCCTGCAACTCCATTTTGTACCTTACTTCCAGGCGGCAATTTTCTTGAGCAACATCGACTCTCGAGATCCCTGGCGACAAATCGGAATCGAGTAGCAGGGCTGGTATAAATACAAGGGCTAAGCTCGAAGTTCGAATCATCGTGACCTTGGAGGCGTGGTGGAGAGAATTCTCGTCGATGCAGTCCCCGATACATGCGATCAAGCCGGGTCATTTATTTCAGCGGATGCGCCGGAACGACGCGTTGGCAAGCGGCGCGACTCTGTCTCTGCAACCGTCTTTGAAAGCATCGGTCCTGACCGTCCGGAGATGTCTGAGGATATCCGGGATTCCGCCGCAAATGGCTGGCAAATTGATAGTCTCTGTCACAACTACTTCGAGGTCTAGTAGTGGCGTTGAAAATTCCGGAAGAGGTTAAGTTTTATCTGTCAGGCAAGCCTGTTATGGGAAGTCCAGAGCAAGTTGTGCCAATGTTTACGGTTGACCTGAATGGATTTCCTCATCCTTGCCTACTATCCAGAGCACAGCTCGATGCCACTGATACTGAAATCAGAGCCGCAATTACCAGCTGGGGAACGCGCGCAAACATTCGCAATCGCGGAGTGGCATTAATTCTCGTCACCCTGGGCGACACCGTCCATCATCTAAAGCTTGGGGTCTCGCATGCACACGACGAAAAGGGAGTGCTACTTGTCGCATTCGAATTGGTCGAGTACAAGGCTGACACCCTAGGCATCCAGTTGCAGCCGATGACGTTTCTTGCTGGCCCGTCGATTTCAAGTCTCGAACACTGGGATGAGACGGAGATTATGCTCCGATCGCTCGACAACCGCTAGGACCCAATCAACATCCAATTGCCGTAATCTGATGAAAAAACAATCATCGGACGCAATGTCTCCAAGCTCAGGTTCTGAAACTAAACCAATTCCTGCCTGAGGTTACCCGCCGATCAAAATACCGTTGGCCGGCGACAAATATACTTGACGCAACCAACGGTATTCATTTGACATCTCAACACCTTTATTGCCGCTCTTGACTTGAGAAACACCCCAAATGCGCGTCCCTAAAGTCAGAGCTGGAACGCAAGCTGCCTCAACAGAAGGCAGCTTGCGTAACTGGATCAGTCGTACTTCTCTGAGTAAACGTTCTCGGGGTCCATACCAAGGTCGACCAAAGCAACTTCACATAGCTCGACCATTTCCGGCGGACCACAGATATAGCCCAATTTTGCCCCTGATTCCGCCATCAACTCCGCCACCATCTCCTTGTCGATTCTGCGATGATAACGCGAACCGGGATGATTGGGATCACGAGTAAATGTATGCGTGACAGTCAGCCAGTCCAATTCAGCCTCCAGCTCAAGGAGTTCTTGGCTGTAAATTACATACTCGGCGGATTTTGACGAGAACAACAGGTGCATCGGAACGCTGAGTCCCTTTGCTCTGGCATAGCGGATCATAGACATGAACGGTACTACGCCGGAACCAGCAGAAATCAGAAGGAGCGGGCCTCCCTTTTCCTCACTCCACACAAATGCTCCGTAGGGTCCACGAACCTCAAGCTTGTCATTGACTTTGGTCTGCTTTGCCAGAACCGGCGAAACCAGACCGCCTTCCATCTCTTTGATCCCAAATTCAACCACATCAAACTTCGGAAAAGGCGATGAAGCGATTGAGTATGCACGCTGGATAGGCCTTGGCCGGCCTTCTACGGGAATCCTGATATTGTAGTACTGGCCAGAGATGAATTCCGTGGGCTCAGGTACTGCTATACGCAAAGTCGTAGTTTCCGGAGTCTCGGCGATGACAGCGACGACATCAGCCACCTGCCACTTTGGAGGGGGAGCCTTCCGAGGTGCTCCCTCGGGCTCTCCTGACAGTCCTTTATTAAGATTTTTAGCTTCAGTTTCCATGTCTCCAGCTTATTCCGGCTTCCGTCAACCACCAAATCCAATAATATAGCGGCTCGACAGCCAAACATATTCCAATGAAATCCGCAGCCTGCGGCTGCATTTGTCGCAAAGCCCAGTTTAACGAGCTAGCCCTGCAGCTGGACTTCGACAAACAATTCGCAGGCCTGACGTACGCGGGTCTCGCCCGTAGAATCAGTTGCGCGAAACAGCACGTTAGCGTGGTGCTACTCTGCTGGCAGCCACTACTTCAACACATCAGAGAGCTGAAGCTCCTCAAACTCGGCTTTCGACAATCCCAATATACCGCACAGAACAGCTTCGGTATGCTGGCCCACAGTTGGCGCACCATGCGTTACCTTGCCTGGGGAATCCGACAGAATATAGGGAGGTCCGGGCACGGCATGCTCCCCCATTACTGGATGATCAACCCGCTGAAACGCACCGCGATACTTTAGCTGGGGATCCGCATACAGGTCGCCCATGTCATTTACCGGAGCCGCATGGACTCCCGCCTTTCTCATGCGCTCAACCACTGATTCCCGGGTTTGGCCAGCTGTCCAGCCTGAAATAAGTTCCTCGAGCCGATCCTCTTGGACCCGGCGCTCAGAAACAAGGGATAGCTCAGGCTCTTTGGCCCACGGCTCTCCAACTTCGTTGGCAAATCGCAACCATTCCGCGTCATCATGAATGCTGATTGCGCACCACTTCTGTTCGCCAAGACATGGGAAGACGGCATGCGGCACAGCATTTGGATCCCGATTCCCCTGACGATGAGTTACTTCCCCGCTCACGAAGTAGCGAATCAACGCTGGGGCCATGAACTGGATCCCAGTCTCATACTGGGACAGGTCTATATGGCATCCGACCCCAGTCCTGCGAACTTGCTCCAACGCGGCGAGTACTGCAACAGCACCGTATGCGACGGCAATATAGTCAATGTAGGGACCCCACAAAAGCGCCGGTTGCCGATCCGGCCAACCCGTCAATTCGGTGAACCCGCTTAGAGAAGTAAGGTGGGAGCCGAATCCTGCGCGATTAGCTTGAGGGCCCGTCCTGCCCTGATTGCACGTGCTCAAGGTAACGAGCTTTTGATTGCGACCCATCATGGCCTCATGACCGAGACCAAGGCGGTCCATTGAACCGGGGGTAAAGTTCTCTACCACGACATCGGCACGCTCGATGAGCTTTATCGCCAGGTCTCGCCCTTTTTCAGATTTCAGATTTAACGAAACGCTCAACTTGTTGTCGTTGGTAATGGCGAACATTGCAGCACGCTCGGCACCGGGAATATTGCCTGTATAGGGTGGATAATTAGTACGAAATCCATCTAATCGAAGCATGCTCTCAATT
>JAJYFX010000334.1 GCA_021785315.1 Actinomycetes bacterium
TCAGAAGCTCCACTGTCTCAATAAATGCAACCGGGGGAACCGCCAGATAGATGATTCGGGTTGGCCTCTGCATTCCTTTTTCCACCATCGCCACTTCGTAAGCCAAACCTTCGAGGGAGCCCTTTTTGGTTCCCACGAACGAGAGGTGTGGCGCAAATTGTGACCAAGACTTATCGGTTACCTCTTTGCGCGCAAAAGTGCCGAGGACATTGTGAACGTAGTCGCCGTAACTCGCTTCGTCGGTACCGGTATTCTCCGGCGCGCAACCGATGATGTGATACCTTTCCGGCATGAGCGATGCTTCCGCCAGATGAAACAGTCCTGGCAACAGTTTTCGCTTGGCGAGATCACCGGTCGCCCCGAACAATATCATTACGCTGTCATCTGGCTTCAACCCTGCGTGATTAGGGACCTTCAAAGCCAGCTTCTCCTCACCCAATATCCATCACTTCCTTCATCAGTTCAATAGGTGTGCCAACTTTTGTGCGCAGATTCATAAACAGCCACTTGGAATATTTCATTCGATCCCAATTTGAAACATCCATTGCTAAAGTGGCAACCCCTCGGACAGGGACCCGATAACGTAGTCAGCTCCCGCATCTTTTAGATCCTCTTTGCTGTATTTGCTCGTTGCCACTCCAACGCACTTGACTCCGGCCGCATGAGCCGCATCGATATCCCTGGAAGTGTCTCCAACGCAGAGAAACTGCTCCAATGGAATTTGGGCGCCAAAGACAATCTCAGCTCTCGAAATAGCAACCTCGGTAAGTTCTCGACGATTCGCAGAATCTGATCCAAACCCACCAAATGAAAAAAACCTGTTTAGGTTAGCCCTCTTCAGCTTAATATGAGCTCCCTTTTCACTGTTCCCACTGACCAGACCTAACATGTATCCTTGGGTAATCAAGGCCGTCAAGAGATCTTCAGCTCCTTGCATAACACGGTACCCTTCGGATTCTTCCACCGTTCGAGGCAAGTAACGGAGATGGCATTCCAACATCTTCTCCAGTTCGTTCCCCGTCGGTTTGCGGCCGACGACCGATTCCAAACCCTTAGATCCAACCTCCGCATCGGTCATCCCCAAGTCAGACAATGACGAGATGTCCACCTTCATGCCATACACTTCGTCAAAAGCCAAGGCCCAGGCACGAGTCCCGGCACCGCCGCTCGTTATCAGCGTTCCGTCTATGTCAAATAAAATGGCAATCGGCCCATTCGACATTTGAGCACCTCTCTACTGGCCATCTCGGCGCGAATACTAAAAATCTTGTGAATCAAGACCTATTCTTTGTCTTTCTTCTCTTCGTGACCGCCGAATTGCTTGCGCATGGCAGAAAGGACTTGATTTGCGAAGTGCCCGAGGTTTCGCGAAGAAAATCTCGATGACAAGGCTGCAGTCAAGACCGGAGCCGGAACGCCTTCTTCAATCGCAGCGACTGCCGTCCAGCGGCCTTCGCCCGAGTCGGACACCCGCCCGGAATACTCTTCAAGTTCCGGGGATTCCGCAAGAGCCTGAGCGGTCAGGTCAAGCAACCAGGATGAAATGACACTGCCTCTGCGCCAGACCTCGGTGACCTGCGCCAAGTCAAAATCGTAAAGATAAAATTCCGGATGCTCAAGCGGTGCGGTCTCAGCATCCAAATCCCTTGACACGGATCCTATGTTGGCGCTCTTCAGGATATTCAATCCCTCGGCATAGGCGCCCATGAGACCGTACTCGATTCCATTATGAACCATCTTCACAAAGTGTCCGGCACCAACCGAGCCACAGTGCAGGTAGCCGTGTTCAGCAGTTGAATAGTCGCCTTTGTTTCCAGGGGTGCGCGATGCGGTATCGGGTCCTGGAGCGATGGCTTGGAAGACTGGAGCCATCCGGTCGACTGCTTCGCGATCCCCTCCAATCATCAGACAGTAACCACGTTCAAGGCCCCAGATACCCCCGCTTGTACCAACGTCGAGATAGTGGATACCCTTGGATTTGAGTTCTTCCGATCTTCTCAAATCGTCGCGATAGTACGAATTGCCCCCATCAATTATCGTGTCTCCGCTTTCCAACAGTTCAGAAATATTTCTGATAGCACTCTCAGTGGCATTTCCCGCCGGAACCATTATCCAGACGTTTCTTGGAGCCTTTAGCTGTCTCACCAGATCTTTCAACGACGTCGCACCTGCCGCTCCTTGCTCGGCCAGAGATTCAACGGCGGAAGGATTCATATCAAAAACGACACACTCATGACCTGCGGCAAGTGACCGACGAACGAGGTTAGCCCCCATCCTGCCAAGACCTACCATTCCAAACTGCATGATTTCATCCTCCCCGCTCTCGACGGGGAGAGCTATTCAGGCGCTTAAGTTATGTGGACAAGAGTTTCAATTTTCAAGAAAATCCGCAAAAATCTCTGCGAGGCGATCCATGCCCTTCTCCAGATTGGAAGCGATGTGAATTCTCAGCAGCCGCCTGTCCCGATTTGCAAGCGCATCAAAATCTCCGCGAGCCTGTGCCTCCTTGACAAGACCGAATGTATAGCCGTGACCAGGGACATCTATGTCCATCGCATCATCACATGTCACTTGCAGAAACAGTCCTGTGTTGGGCCCACCCTTATAGGCTTGGCCGGTCGAATGTTGGAACCTGGGTCCAAATCCAACGCAAGTTGCAACCTTGAGCCGGTCTCTGATCTGTGTTCGTATCCTCGTCAGCTTTGACTCAGTAGACCGATTCATTGGTATGTAGGCCAACAAAGCTACGTAATCATCGGGATTGGTCCGCTTAAGATGTGCAGCGAGCAGGCCCTTCACGTCCGTGGTGCCCTCTTGATAACCTAAAGCCTCGGCATTGGCTTCATTCGCATATATCGTGAAGACGTCGTCGCTCGCCAGAGGATTCAGCTTTGCTAGAGACCCGTTCTTCTCATATTTTTCCGTCAGACTTCTGGTGACGACTTTGGCGTCTTCAACGTCCGGCTGGTCGAAGGGATTGATTCCGATAATGGAACCCGCCACCGCGGTGGCAAACTCCCATCTAAAGAACTCTCGACCCAGGTCATATACATCCGTTAAATTGATTCGGCAAACAGGGTGTCCCGCTTTGGCTAAGGCATCGAACTTGCGATCCGAGTCCGGATCGATCTCGGAGAGCAGCCTTACCTGCACAAATAGCCGATCCTTCCCGTAGTTATCGGGAGTGCCGATGGGTTCGCCGTCTATAGGGATAACTCCCTTGCCCTCTTTGCCAGTCGATTCAGCAAGCAATTGGCTAAGCCAAGCCCCTAGATCAGATAGAGATCCAGAGGTCTCGAGCGTCAATTTGTCGATCCCTGCGCCTGCGCACGCGCCAATTATGGCTCCGAGCACAAAGCCGGGATTGTCACCTAACGGAACGCATGCGGCACAGGCGTGCGCCATCGCCTCTGCGCGATCTAGCAGTTCGGCGACATCCAGCCCT
>JAJYFX010000018.1 GCA_021785315.1 Actinomycetes bacterium
AGGGCTGCTCCCAGTCTCATCTGCAACCCCAGATGATTCCTGCCCTTGGCTTCTACTCTCCGACGGAACGAAGAGCGGTGGGTATCTCAACCCACGGGAATATCAGCGCCTCATGGCGCACCCACTCAGATCCCAAGATCCGGTTTATTGACTCCGCACAAGGCATCAGTGTCCTAATCGACCCAACCTGAAGACGATTGACCCGATCTATTGTGCAGCAGGGTCAAACCGTCATACCCTTGAATTGCATCTGGCGCACCTAGAATCCTTCATTCCAATCCGTTACGCGAGTTTGACGAATTGAACTTCTAGACAATGCGATTCCTCTCTGCCCTAATTGTCGGACGAGATTACAGCAACAATCGCACCTTGGGTATCGATAATTGTGGCCCGGATTGACCCATATTTAGCCACATGCGCTGCATGCACTACTTCAATATCAGGTGCCAGTCGCAAAAATTCTAACTACCCGTGACATGTTCCTAAAATACTCTTTATGGAACTCGTAACAACCTCGCTTGAGATTGGCTTGGATATTTCGACGGTAAAGAGTTAGTGGAATGGGCGGTAGGGGTATAACGAGGTCAGCTCTCGACCTCGTTATACCCTTTTCGCCAGATTAGGTTCAGGCTCTTGTAAGTCATGACTACTTCAGTGGCCTGATTTGTGAGAGTGTGTGCAAATTGCACCCGACCGCTATCATTCGCCGAAGTCAAACTTTTTTCAGCAATCTCCACGCTAAGCGTCAAGGTGTCTCCAGGTCGCACTGGGCGTCGCCACCGTAGCTCATCGACACCAATCCCAATTTTCATCGACTCTTCTACCAAGCCCAGCCTTAGAAACAGCCACCAGGCAATGCTAAGCGTGTGGAACCCTGACGCAATAAGACCCTTAAAGGATCCATTCTCGGCATGTACGCGATCAATGTGCATCGACTGTGGATCATATGAGTGGGCAAAGGTGATTATTTCAGCTTCAGTGAACGTCCGTCCTTTACCGACAAAAGTTTGGCCCACCTCAAAATCATCAAAATACATCGACATCACTATCTCCTATCTTGTCGAGTTTCGCTGTGCATTGGACTATGTGACTAATGAATCTACCTCAGAGGATTTCAGGAGTTGGGAGAAGAAAAACTCCTTGGTCTTCAATACAGATTCTGCCAAGTAGTCGTTGCGATGATCGGCGTATCCGCCAGAATAGAGATCAGTTGCGCTTTGAGACGCGGACTCCCACCACACAGGCCAATTTGTGGTCATTAGGTATCGGATTCTTGATTCGAGTGTTCCTCTCAGATCAGGAGTTGCGCTGGATAGTTTGGGCGGGAAACGCTTATTCTCATCTACGTCAAGCCTAAATGCGTCACGGACAAAAATAACGAAATCAAGTGGCTCTGAAAGGTCCATAATATTTAAAATCAAGCTACCGCTAGACGCTCCATTATACATAGCATCACATCAAGCTACAACTGTATAAGATCCTACTAATGGTCCTGCAGAGGAGCATATACCCTGGGTGCCAAAGACATAACCTGACTGGCCGAATGCTTGCGTTGCCTCAGCTGTGTAGTCTCCAAAACCATAGATCGCATAAAACCCAGTAATCCAGTTATTTTCCGAGATCGAACTGTCCCACTCAAATTGCGTTGACCGGATGTATGTAGTATTTTCGACATCAGCTCCCCACTCGTAGTAAAAGGCTTGGTTGAACTGGGAAGCGTGTTGAGAACTTGCCAGGGGGACATCGCACGGCCGCTATGCGCCTACGACGACTACCGCCATTTCATTGCCTGGCGAGCTGCTGTCCGAAGGGCCACTCACTGGTCGCCTTCGTGAGCATGCATACTGGCCGGTTATTCCACCGTCCGGAATAGCGAGTACGTGATCGTCCCCTCGACGAACTCCATGGCCGACGCCGCCGCCGCGTAGCCGGTGTCTTGTAGCGTGCGGGCCTCGTGCTCCTCGTAGGCGCTGAGGTCGTCGTAGGTGTAGACGAGCCGCACCGAGTTCATCGGACCCGACAGCCCCTGGAGGACGCGAGGCAACGTGTAACCGTGATCGCGGGCGTACTCCAGGTAGCGTTCCAACCCTTGTGCGAATGTGGTTAGCCTCCCCTGGGCCACGCGTCCGTCAACGTGGATCTCGACAGTCATCTGCTTCACCAACCTTTGACCAACCGTGCAGGATCAATGTCACTCGTTCTCGATGCTACTAGCTCACGCTCCTCAGTCCAACGCGAGGTGCCATAGAGGATCTTAGGATTTGAACGTGTGCGCCTCACTACCATACTTCGGCATGAGTGCGGTCGTCAATGGTCACGAGCATCTACCTTTCGCTAGCGATCTTCGCTCACAAACCCGTAACACCTTTCGCCTTGACGGCTATCCAAATCAATCTCCCATTTCTTTCGTGCTTACTCTTATCTTTTCGTTGCTTCTGACCATCATTATTGATCGTTCAGAAACAAATTCTTCCTAAAAGAATTGTCTTGGTCGCAAGTTTTGATATTCAGTAGTCGAAAGATTGGTAAATGGGCGCTACGGATGGAGCTATGGACGACAGCGTCATGTTCCAGAGGCGTGTCGATGACGATGCACAGGAAGTCATTTCCCAACTCGTCCAGAAACCAGTGGAAGTCCTCGCCCGAGTCGGCCAGCAGAGTGCAGTGGTAGCCGGTCGGTTGTACAGCCGTAGTCGTCCTCCCGCTCCGTCCTTTACGCTTGGTGACTACGAGTAACATGGTGTGAAGCACTCACTACAAGTAGGATCCAGATGAGAACGTATATCAATGGCATAAATCAATAACAGGCAAAGTGCGCACTTTGTCAACATTACCGTTGACGCTTGCTCACCGCCACGTGGCACACTCGCACGGGCTCGCTCGTGCGAGTGTCACCCTCTGGACTTGCAAGTTAGTGCTCCAAGTCCATGAAAGCTGCTATGATGTCAGGTGCCTCGAAAGCTCTTACAGCGGCCTGGTGTCACTTGCTTCAGGATTCCCACCGCGACGAAACGTGTCACGGCTTCGTCCGTGTGGACGAAACTCCTGCTGATCGGTTGGTCGTCCTTCTGACCGAAATTACCGGGGGCGCCAACGAGGAGCCGGAGGAGAAGGTCCGCCAACTTCCTCCATCGTCACACTGATTTTGTCATTCACCTGGGTATCTATCGGGGATGTATGCTCCATAGAGGATCAACGTTTTAGCGCATCCTCCTGCGACAGTAGGGACACATCAATCGTTGCCACAAGTGGCAAAGTTACGGTTATCTCTGCTTAAGGGCATGCACACCGAGGGCAGACCTAGGGAGTCGGAAACATTCTTGTCACAGGATATTGCATAATTTCAATAACTGTGTTATCTATAGATCCATGGATAACTCAAACACCTATGAAGCACCAGGCGTCATCTATGAACAACTGGCACGGATTGGTAAGGTTGTAGTACATCCAAAGCGCATCGAGCTGCTTGACCTACTTTGCCAAAGTGAACGAAGCATGGAGGCGCTTGCGGCAGCGACAGGCCTCAAACTCACGACGGCCTCAGCACACCTCCAGATCATGCGACAAGCACGATTGGTCGACACTCGCAGGGATGCCAATCGTGTCTACTACAAAGCAGCAGGCGAGGAAGTCTGCCGGTTCATTGCAGCTCTCGGCGACCTTGCTCAGGCTCGGCTCGCCGAGGTG
The DNA here is from genome assembly GCA_021785315.1 of Actinomycetes bacterium. The sequence goes on from JAJYFX010000018.1 coordinate 3,688, forward strand.
AAACAAATACTGTCAGAAATCGGGTCCCATACTGAAACCACCCAACGGGTGAGCCGCGCCGAGCTCCTAAGTCGTGTACGTGCCGGTGACGTGGTGGTACTAGACGTGCGGCCGACGCAAGAGTACCAGGCTGGACATATACCCGGCGCTATTTCCCTACCACTTGAGCATCTGGAAGCACGTTTGGACGAGTTCGACCCTCAAGTCGAGATTGTGGCCTACTGCCGTGGTCCTCTGTGCCTGCTCGCTCCTCAAGCAGTAGCAACCCTCCAGAAGCATGGTCGACAAGCCCGATGTCTCGAGGATGGCATGCCCGAATGGCGCCAAGCCAACCTACCAGTGGCAGTTGGGTCGGAAGTAAACGTATGGCAGGAATTTTCTCCAACTGCAATGACTGAATAAGCGAGGTTACAATGAAAGTACTAGTTATTCTAAATGATCCACCCTATGGCACCGAAAGATCCTACAACGGGTTGCGTTTGGCTGGCTCATTGGCCCGCCGCGATGGCGTCGATGTTAGAGTCTTCCTCTTTGGTGACTCTGTCGGCTGCGCTGTCGCCAACCAAAAAGTACCTGATGGTTACTACCATCTAGATCGCATGGTTACCTCAGTGCTCCGGCACGGTGGCTCAGTCGGCTGCTGTGGCACCTGCATGGAGGCACGAGCTATCGACGAAGGCGCCCTGGTGAATGGCGCACGACGTTCGACGCTTGAGGAGTCTGCCGACTGGACAATCTGGGCTGACAAGGTGGTCAGCTTTTGAGTACCCTCATTTGCCAGATGAGAACTAGATCCGAAACTGTGATGCTCTCGGACCCAATCCACACGAATGTTCCCCAATCATGAAAGAGACGGTGTTCAATGACTAAACGAATACAAATACTCATTGTGGGTGGTTCATTTGGCGGCCTTACCACCGCCTATGAACTGCGCCGTCACCTCGGCCCCGATCGAGCGGAAATTACTCTTATATCCAAAGACGAGCGCTTTACATTCGTGCCTTCTCTGACCTGGGTGGCAATGGGATCGCGCAAGCTAAGCGACATCTCCTTTGACCTCGCTGGACCGCTCGCAGGTAAGCAGGTGAAATTCGCTCATGAAACCGTGATCGCAATCGATACCGAGCAAAAATCAGTGACGACAACAGTGGCAGAGCATCGATACGACTTTCTCATCATTGCCACCGGTCATCGCAGCGCGAACGAGGCTGTAGAGGGTCTTGGACCTTTTGATGGGCCTGGCCACTCACCCATGTCTCCCCGAGAAGCCGAAGAACTAGCTAGCGCAGTCCAGGGACTGCTTAGACAACCAGGTCCGATCGTGGTTGGGGCGGCTCCGGGCGCCAGTTGCATAGGACCCGCCTACGAACTGGCCTTTGAACTCGATCACCTGTTGCGCCGACGAAAGCTGCGTCACTTGGTCCCGATGACATTGGTTACTCCCGAACCTTTCCTTGGACACATGGGAATGGGCGGAGTGGGCAAGATCCGCCAACTTCTCGAAGGTGAAATGGAGGAGCGTGAAATCAGATATCAAACTTCTGCAGCAGTAACAAAGATAACTGCTGAGGCAGTTGAAGTTCAGGAATTGCGTCCGATTGAGTCGGTGCTTTCAATCGTAATTCCCCCGTTGGCCGGCATCGATGCCGTGGCAAAAAGCCCTGGCCTTTCTAACCCAAAAGGATTTATCCCTATCGATAAACACTATCGTCACCACTCTGCAGAGGGTGTCTATGCAGTTGGAGTCGCGGTCGCCTTACCGCCGGAAGGAGAAACACCTGTTCCAGTCAACTTCCCAAAGACAGGTCACATGACCGAGCAGATGGCACGCATTGCCGTGGCCGACATTGTCGCCAGAGTCAATGGAACGGAAGCACCATCTGCTGAACTGTCAGCCCGCTGCATACTGGATATGGGGAATCGCGGTGCCTACATCAACGTGGATCCAGTGCGACCACCACGCAACCGAATACCTACCGTTTCAGAAGGGTGGCAGTGGCTCTTAGCCAAGCGTGCCTTTGAGCGGACCTATCTATGGCATGCCCGTCGTGGCAGGAAGATGCCGACCACACTTGGATGGTGATCCGATGACTTCAAGAAGTTGTCTAACTGAATCGATGGTCCACTCAGTCGTTGCAAGCGTACTGCTGGGTCCGCTGCCATGAACTCTGCTGGTAACCTCCTACCCGCGATCAAAGAAGTGTTGGTCGTGTGTGCACATCCCGACGACGAGTCCTTTGGACTTGGCTCGGTAATCGGCATTCTGTCAGAGCAGGCAATAAAAGTACGGGTATTATGCTTCACCCACGGCGAGGCCTCCACCCTTGGTGACTCCAGCCGCCCGCTCTGGGAGGTCCGCTCCGAAGAGTTCAGCTCAGCTGCGAACATACTCGGCATCGAAGATGCAGAACTGCTGTCATATCCCGACGGACATCTTGCCGAAGTGTCGGTAGAGGAACTGGCACATCAGGTTGAACAAGTACTCGGAAATGCGGAGTTGCTCTTAGTCTTTGACGAAGGTGGAATCACCGGGCACCCCGACCATAGCAGTGCAACCCAAGCAGCAATCCAGACAGCGGAGCGGTTCGGCCTTCCAGTGCTCGCCTGGGCACTGCCCGAAACTGTCGCCTTAAAACTCAACTCCGAGTACGGGACAAACTTTGTGGGACGCCCGGAATCTGAAATCGACATCGTCATCGACGTAGACCGCGGACGGCAGAAAGTCGCTATCGCATGTCACGCTAGCCAATCATCTCACAATCCGGTGCTTTGGCGCCGCCTAGAACTGCTGGGAACCGAGGAGTATTTACGCTGGGTGATGAAGAGATGACGACACGTTACGGTGACCAGCCGCCGACACCAAATAAGAGGTCAACAAACAAAACAGTGCCACTCGGAATGCTTGGACTGTTGGCTATACAGTTCTTACTGGGCATGGGCGTCAATCTGTATGTGACACTGCCGTCAACTGGGTTCGTCATGGCAGAAATGATGTACAGTGGGCCGCTCGTGATGGTCCATATGATACTCGGCATGCTCCTGGTAGTCGGAGCGGTGTTCGCTATAGTTGCAGCACTTGCATATGGCCCGTGGGCGATAGTCTGTGCGTTCATCTCCCTTGGAGGCATTCTCGTCGCCGGAGTCGGGGGTGTGATCTTTCTCATGGGTGGCCAGAGCAACGGTGCATCTTTCCTGATGGCAGTCGGATTTCTCATCGCAGTTGGTGGCTATGTCGTTGAACTCGCGAAGGCCAATTGAACTGTTAACAGTTAACAGTTATTCTCCATTACAGCACTACACCTCACGTGCGCCCTATCGTTCCGAGTCGGATGAGCAAAGAGCCCCCGAGGCGCAAACCTCCCCTCGCGGAGTCGGTGTCTTTTCAATACTGCTACACAACCAAGCTGAGCGCACTACGCCTCGGGGCTACGTTGACATCAACAAATATTCCCAGATTAATGGCCGTCATTTGTAATGTAACTTTGCCAGAATGAGGTGCTGTGGCGCAGTGAGACGTTCTGAGATGATTCGATAGTTTGAGCCGATCGTCATCTCGATGTATATATTTGCTGCCGGATTATCAAATGCAATTTCAGTAGACGTGCCAGTATGTCCCAGAACGACGACTCCGGCTCTCGATCTGCCGGAGCCAAAAGGATAACTGGATAGCAATTCTGCTCCAGAAACGACTCCGGAGCTGGTGAAAGATGGCTCCGTTGTATTGCTGGTAACAGTTTGTTGCACCACCACCGACTTCACACTTCGCATGGCTGCCGCAACTTCGTGGAGAATAGTCTTGTTTGTTTTCGGCGGCCAAGGCACCTCAAAGGTAGCAGTGCCGCCTGTAAATTCTTTGGCTTGGATATCTAGAGACAAATGGTTTATTCCCGTAGCCCAATTCGCGTTAGTCACAAAGCAGCCTTGTCCACATTGAAGCCAGTTCAGTTTTTCAGTCCGTTGATTTGCGGTTTTGAGGCTTCCCAATAGTTGAAAAGCTTGGGTGGAGCTTGAATTCGAAAGCGAGCCTAAGTTAGGGGCTTGCAATGAAACCTCGAGTCGTCCTTTGCTGGCTTGAACAAAGGCGTTTATTTCACCCGCCATAGTTCCTAGCGGTATGATTGGAGTACTGACTGGTGGCGGTGGGGATACGTGCAAAAAGATGGGTCGCCCGAGTGCGGATGGCATGACAAAAAGTGCGGGAGCGACACCGACGGCAATGGCTATCAGTCCACTAAAAGCGGCAGCTCGGTGTAGCAGTAGTTTGGTTGTCTTAGTCAAAGACAACGGAGAGAAAAGATTCTGGTAGTTGAGGCGGCCAACCACTAGTCGAATACGTTTCAAAGCTGTCCTATTCGAACGGGTAATTTCGCCTGTAATTAGCAAAGTTAGTAGCGGTAAGTTGAGATTGGGATCTGTTCCAACGCCACCGAGAAAACCAAAGTCTTGACTTAGCCACCATACCATCACCAGCCACAACCCTGTCGCCCATGACCAAGCGCGTATAGCATGTCCTGATATTAGTCCAACCCCGAGAAACGTCATGACAGCAATTATCCCAACATTCCATAGATCAGGATATGCTGCTGCCGAGCGAGAAATGAAAGCTATTGGAGCGGAAAGAAAAGCTGGCTGCGGAGTCTCTGCCATTGCGGAAAACATCGACGACAGAACATGCGAGTCCCAAAATCCTTCAAATGGGATGGCTTGTAGCACAGCACCAAAAAGTAGTACGACACCGAGCCCAGAGCGAATGAACATGGGAACCTCGCCATCTTTCCAAGTTCGACCGGGCAGAAGAAGTAACATAGCCGCTGCCGCATATATCAACACCGGCCGGGGTGCTCCAAACAGTTGGCTAGTTCGAGGAGCAAAGAGGCGGCCTAATGCTTCTCCCCCCACCCAAACTGCCAGTGTCCATCCCAACGAAATCCATAGGCCTATCCTGCCCACAATCGTGTCCTTGCCAGCCAGAATGGTTATTCCCAGCCCGATCTGAATCAGGATGGTCGCGACATCGAAAACCACTGCATGGTCCTGCCATAAGTAGGCTTCCCACCGTATAAGATCCTGGAGCCACCACGGTTGCGAGTGGTCAAGAGGTGCAATAACCTGGGTCGCGAAGTTTCCTGCCATCGCAGGTTGTGCTTGCAATGCGCCGTCTAAAATCCACATACAACCAAGTGCGGAGCGAAGAAAGCCTCGTCCTCTCAACTCTTTGGCCTCTGTTGTCCAACGACCATTTTGCGAGAATCCACTCACGCGGTTTCGCAGAGTCCATGGAACAACGAACATCACGACTGCTACAACCGCCCATATCCCAATCTGTATTGCAAGGTCAAGATAAAAACCCGGCAGTGCTAGCGTTTGTGTCCCACCCATTCCGGGCACGCTTTCTCCTCTCAATAATTTTCGCCTAATGGGCAACTACGAGGTCTGACAAATACCAAAGCACTAAGAGACTATGAAACGTCCCCACATACCTTGTTGTGCATGGCCTGACACAGGACAGATGTAGTAATAGGTTCCCGGGTCGGGTGCAGCAAAAGTAATAGTTGCTCCATGCCAGGTACTGCCCGAGGGTGGCGCTACCGGCATAATGAACGCGCCCGGCGAAGCCACCGCACCGGTCATCATGGCCATACGGGGATATGGAGGAGCAGCCGTAGTGAGTTCCCATCCATGGTTTTGTCCTGGGTCCCCATCGGCGAAGACCAATGTTATTTGAGATTTTTCAGGCACGATTATTGTGGGATTTACCTTACCGTCGACCTGCCAAAACATTCCAGGACGCCCTGGAGGTGCACCAACCGCGATGATTTCTGCGTGAGGACTGATATAGTGCACGGTATTTCCATGCACTGTTGCACCTTTAGCAACATTCTGTGTTAAATGCTGAAGTTCTAGGGGAGTAAAGGTTTGACTTAAGTTGTTAGAACCTCCAGAGCCCATTATTCGTTGTCCACCACCCATGTTACCAAAGGGGTTCCCTGTGCCCGAAGGATTTACCCTATTGCGGTTTAGAAACAAACCCGAGTTACCGAATCCGAGCAGTACCATTGTGCCGAGTAGCAGCAAAATAATTGCTGACCCAATGGCTATTGGTATTGAATGCTTCCGGCGCATCATAACCTCCCAATCGTTAGAAACATAGGAGCCAAGGCAAGAACCAGAGCAGAGATTACAGCTGTGCGCAGACCTCCAGATGAGGACTTGCGGCGTTCTTGTCTCAGTCGAAGAAGACCCTGCCACACAAGGGCATACGCTGACAGAACGGCTACAAACGGCGCTCCATGGTGAACGTGTCTGACAGGAATAAGGTTGAGTGCGGTGGCACCTAGAACAAGAGCTGTGGCTGATTCCATTAATTGAACTGGTATTCGCCACATCCCGACTCGGCGATCCGAGCACCATAAGCCAAAGAGGGATTCCGTCGGCCTCCCAGCACAGCAACCAGTGAAAAAACATCCAAGTCTGTCAATGGCCAAGTCGAGCATTATACCGGGAGTCGATGCGTCGAGAACTGTTGCTACTGGCTGGTACAAAATTCTAAGCAGGACTGGGAATACAACAACGATTCCCGCCACCATGTCCTGAATACACCAGCCCTCTCGGCGTCGTTCATCAACATGAAGTGCGATGAACGAACCTTTTGCACCAATAACGCCGGTTAAGAGTCCCACAAAAGAAGCTATCAAAATACTTCCGGCGTTCAACTTCAATGATTCGGCTACCCCAATTTGGACCGACAGAGTTGAAACAATTCCGACTCCCACTAATACTGCCCAGCTTTCCAGGATGACAGCAGGGGGATGTGCAAATGGCGCAAGAAGGGTGTTAACTGGTGATGCCGGTGCCGCAGACACCTTCCACTTCTTCCAAGACCAGACAGCACGAAACACTGGCGAAACTGCCTGACCACTCCTTGATGCGGGTCCGCGTTGTCCCGAAATCGCCTCTTGAGGAAACCAAGGTGTCACAACATGTCCTCCGTTGTATAGCCTTGCGGACGCAAGTTTTGCTCTCCATATGTCTGACTAATAGATAGCTCGGGTAGCTAACTACGACACAGTGTAGTAGTACGGATAGTTTAGATACCACCGACGGCGAAAAATTCCAACATCGTTTCAGGTTGTCACATCAAACGAACGGTTCCGGGGTTATCCTGTGACTTGGGAGTTAAAGACGACAGTGGTCGACCATCAACAACAGTAGGTGCATCTGGCTGACCCAGGCACTGGTCGCCATGGCTGCAATGAGTTCGAGTAAGATACCTGGTGTATAGAGCAGACCACGTAATCCAAATGAAGGATCTGGAAGAGGTACCTCAAGGGCTTTCAATCGTTCGACAATAGTATCGGCTTCTGAGAAACCGGCAAGAGCAGGATCAATCCGCATACCAGTGGTTCGCAGAAGTGCTGAGCGAACGTGGAATCGACCATCGGGCAGATTTGAGGCAGCTATTTCGTCTGCCCAACGCTCAACTCCCAGTCGCAGGGCGTCGGCACTGCGACGAACTAAAGCAAATTTGGCAAATGCCCCTTCTACTGCGGAGGCGAGCGAAAGATAACGATGGTGAGAATAATCCAGGTGCGCCCGTTCGTGATGCAAGATAGCTGTGATTTCCGCGTCTTCAAGTGACCTTAGAAGACCTTCCGAGATCAGTACTTGCCCCGGATTGCCTTTGACGCAGAGTGCCACCGGCAGCGTAGTTCCTAGGACAACAAGCTCATGCTGACCAAGTTTGCTGTGATCGCCGACGAATGCCTCTACCCTAGTCATTGCGCGAGTACGCCGAATTTGCGTTATTGTCCGGATCGCGAGTATTGCCACTCCTGTAGCTACTAACAATGCCGCCCACCCGAGTAAAATCCCACCAGGAGCTTCACGCGCCATCATAGCCATACAATCAGAGCTACAACCGCTATGGTCATTAGCTACCAATGAGGTAGCGCCTAACGCAAGCAACCCAATTTCAACAAGAACTAGGCCGGTACCAAGAGCGAAGACACACAATAGGGTCCAACTGCGGGCATCTATTCGTGAGCTTATAGACCGGAATATTCCTGGAAGAACTAGAAGGGAAAAACCTGCAATAATAAGAAGAGGCGACATCTCAGTTCTCCCCCAGAATTTTCCGCAGTCGCTCCTGGTCGGCAGGGGTCAGAGCACCCACGAAATAGCCAAGTGCTTCGGGACGGTTAGACGCTGCTGCTAACACTTCCTCCATTCGGGCTGCTATATATTCCTGCCGACCGATTGAAGGCCAATACGTGAAGGCCCGGCCCTCTTTACGCCTTTCAAGACGGCCCTTGTTCCACAGCCGAATCAATATAGTGAGGACGGTGCTGTATGCGACCGAATGCTGTTCCACCAGTAAGGCATGGACTTGGCCCGGCGTAAGGGGTTCGTGTTGGTTCCACAAAATTTCCATAATCACGGCCTCAAGCTTGCCCATCGCCAGCCTGCCCATACTCGCTCTCCAGTCTTTTCTCAGTATTACAAGTACGAAATGCTAATTTTTGATTACACGCCAGCTTAGACCGTGCCGCAAGTTTCCTCGAATACGTAAAGAGAGTTCTCACACGCACCCACACAATTGACGTGTACGGCCACGGGAAACGAAGTCACCAGTCGCCCTACGAGAGGCGTGCCTCCGGAGGGTTCGCCGATCCCGACGGTAACGTGTGGGAGATAGCACACAACCCTGGGTGGACCCTCAGCGACAACGGCACGGTCACGATCTAACGTCAACAGCCGAGGCTATGGCTCCCGGTTACAGATCATGAGTAGACAGCTTTAGAGCCGCGCAGCGACAGCTCAGAAATCACCTCGCAATGCCGATACACACCCCTGAGCTCAAAATCAACTGAATTTTGGAGCGGATTAGGTACAGGTAATCATGTCCAATTTTCTAGTCTCAACCCGTGAACTCGGCTAAACTCTCTCGTGTTATTCGTAACGAAAATGGCATTTATGGATAATGCGTGTGCTGCGATCATGGCGTCCAGCGCACCAATAGGTTGGCCAATCTGTTCGAGGCCAGAGCGAACACGGCCATACTCCCAAATCGCTTTTTCTTCGAATGGCAGAATTTCTAGTGGAGATAAAAACATTTCCAAGGCTCGCTGGTTTCGCTCCGATCCACTTTTGATAACTCCGTGGGCCAATTCGGCAGCACTAACACTGGACAAGGC
>JAJYFX010000335.1 GCA_021785315.1 Actinomycetes bacterium
CATCCCTTTGCCGCCTGCAAAATAATCCGGCTGCGAAATGCCACCCGCTGCTCCGTCTTGCCGCAGCGGACCAGGCGTTCCAACCTCGCCCTGTCCTCCGACGTTACCGCCAGTGCCGCGCTGATTCTCGCCATGCATTATGCATAGCAGATTTACAATCAAATGTATAGTACTGCGTGAGACACTACACTAGAATCGCTTAGCCTGTTGTAAAAACGAGAGGCCATACTCTTTAGTATGGCCTCTCGTTTTTATCTCCACTTTGGAGTTTGATCGAAGTTAGATACTTTCTGCTTACCTGGTTGTTTCAGCAGAGCCCAATAGTAAGCGTGTGGTCTTCCCAGCAGGCATCCGCACCTAGACCTTAAATTCCAGCATCTTCAATGTCGCCCCACCGCAGAGAGACATGGTCATAGATTACTTGCTTCGCCATGCTTTCTTGTGTTTCTCCTTGAATGAATTGCATGAGCGGACGATGGGAATCTAGGATCATCTTCATTTGCTCCTGAGGGGATTTCTTAATTAGAGCAAAGGCAAAAAGCGGTGCCGTTAGACTAGTGAGGGTTTTGTCAAGAAACTCATTTCCAGTCATACTCCAAACGAAACGGTGGAAAGCAAGATCCATGCGGATCGCCTCCCTAGCGGACGTTATTCCACTTTTTTCCATCTTTTGCAAATGCTGTAGCAGCTTGCGTTCGTTTTGTGGAGTAATGTGTTTCCTGCACAGCAAGAGGGCTTCTGATTCCAAAACCAGTCGAAGTTGATTGATCTTCTGGATGTCGACCTCGTTCAGGCTGACCACGAACATCCCCCGACGCGGAAGATGAATGACAAGACCCTGTTCCTGGAGCTCATGCAGGGCTTCTCGGATTGGCGCTCGGCTTACCTGCATTTGCCGTCCCAGCTCACTCTCATTCAGGCGGTCACCAGGCTTGAACTTGCCGGATAGTATCGCTTCGACCAGGGCCTCTGCGATGTTCTTGCAAAGGGTCGAAGTCTTTATGTTGAGAATGGCCTTATTTGCGATCATTCCTGAAATTTTACTACTTATATGGGAGTGGAGGCTTGAGAAATGCATCTTGTAATTCTCAACCTGCTCTTGTGCGTTATGTCTGTGTTGCGCTCCATGCTCCCCGCGAGGGAACGTCCTGCTGTCTGCTCAAATACTGAAAAGGTAGGTGTGTCATGCTTGCCAATATTGCGCCTGAAATCCAGGTATATGTCATGGTTCTCGCCCAGGCAGCTTTCTCTGGGCTGCCCGGAAACTCCATACTTCTCAACCCTTTCTCACCCGCAGGATCGCTTATCTTGAAAAATATATCGGCGCGAAGCTGTTCGACAGAACTTCCCGCCGATTGGAACTGACTGCCGCTGGAAAGCTCTTTGTGCCAGAAGCCATCGCCTCTCTCAATCATGCCGAACGGGCCTGGGCCTGGCGCGATATCAGGCACGGATGGAGAGGGGCCCGCTTCGTATCGGTTACTCGCCATGCCTTCATAGCTCGGCTTCAGGAATGGCATAATGATTTCAAAGCTCACTGGTTTACCCTCCGTGGATCGAAGTCGCTCTGCTCCTGCTCGAACCATGTCATCCAGACGGGCGGAAAGTCTGGCTTCAGATAGCAATACGTGGCAGGCAGTGGACTGATGCCGTCGTAGGCGGCAATGACGGACTGCGCATTCTTCAGCTCAAAGAAGACACGCTCGTCGAACAGCGGCTCCTTCTGTTTTTGATATTGCTTGGAGGAGGAGACGGATCCTTTATTCGATGATGTCCGGCCACTGAGCCAGCCGACGTTGGCATTGTATCTGGATTCAGAAACCGTATAACTGATGCGGGTATTGACTGCCTTACCGCACAACTCCGACGCATACGGGTCTCTCCGGGTCGGAGGTGGTGAGGAAGATTTTCGTGCGGAATGCCTGGAGCAACGTCTTCGTTGGGCAGCGCTTCCTTTAATGATGAAAGACTTTGCGTGGCCACAATGGTAATACACTTCGGCTGACGCGAGATGGACAGGAACCGTTCATCCCCGGTGGGATTGTCGCCGACCGCGGCGAAGTTCTGGTACTCATCGCAGATAAAGACGGTTGGGTGAAAATGTTTGTCCGGTTCCGCATCCATCTTTGGAATACGCAGTTGTACGGCACGCTGGTAGTCCACCTTCATCATGGTGCCGATGGTTTTGGGCAGCGCCGGATTGAGGGCCACATGAAAGTTCAGGCCACCACTTTGCCCGTCTCGATCAATTCTTCAACGGGCGCGGGGACGATGCCGTCGGGATCAGCCGCGCATTCTTTGCCTTGATAGAGTTCCTTCGGTGGACAGAAAACGCGGCGCACTTGTGGATCGGCTTCAAACAGCGACAGAAACACCGCTATGCCTTGGATGATCGATGTTTTGACGTCGAGCGGAAGAACTTCCAGTGCTCCGAGTAGCGATAATGGACGAATTTGCTACCAAATGCTACCAACCGGAGCGGGGAAGAAGGTGCAAGTTGTTGAAAATATGGTAGACACGAGGAGACTCGAACTCCTGATCTCTACCATGTCAAGGTAGCAAGCTGACAACCGGTTGAGAGAAACAAAGGAGTTAAAGACCGATGGAGTGGCAAAAAACCGGCTATCCGGGCGCTATTTGCTATCAAATTGCTACCAAACCAAGTGGGTCCAAGGGCTGAACCGTGGGGGGATCAGCCTCATTAAAATTTACGAAGCTGCAATCGGCGGTTACACATTCATCTCGTGGTCAATCTCCGAACAGGTTTTGACAGGCATTGGGACAGAGTGTCCTATGCCCCATTGCGCTAAGAAATCGATCAGATTTACCACGGATCGACCAAGCGAAGCCGATAAAGAATATTCGACATGTGGTACTTTCCCGCTCAGATCACTGCGGACGATGAGTCCATCCTGTTCCATCTGGCGGAGGTGCTGGGTCAGCATTTTTTTTGATGTCTGCGGGAAGAGTCGGCGCAGTTCGCTGGGCCGCGCCGGGCTTTCCTGAAGTCGGCAAAGAATGCCGACTTTCCATTTCCCCTGAAGCAGCGATAGAACAAACTGGATGGCGACCTGCTCCTGTGAGGAAAATTGGCGGCGTTCCGAAACCACGACTTTTGCGGGTCGCAGTGAATGGTGCCGCCTCTGGCCGCGAGCCGCCACAACTCTGGGCTTATTCCCATCGTTTTCACCAACCGGGTTGATCCTAGCCCCAACCGTCCTCCGCGCCACACAACACCGCCTCTATTCAACTTGGCGGACTCGCGCACGCACTCCTCGGAGCAATCCTTCAGAGGCGCGTTCCGTAGTTACTAAAGGCACGTAGAGAAGCGGTTTGGGGCACGGCAATTGGAATTCTTTTCACTACGGCGGCAAGCTTGTCGCCTATACTTCTCGGTAACTGGTGGTCAATCCCCTCGGGCAGATGCTCGC
>JAJYFX010000336.1 GCA_021785315.1 Actinomycetes bacterium
CTTCGCAGTCGATGGTCATGCTTCTTATTCCTTTATGGGTGTTGCGAATGCATGGATCGGCGTTTTCCGTTGGGGCCGACGTCGCTGCAGTTTCAGTTGCCCCCATGATTTTCGCTATTCCGATCGGGGCGGCCGCTGATCGGCTTGGTAGTCGGCAGGTAGTTCTAATTGGAGCCATTTCAGCAGCCGTGGCTACCATACTCAGCATTTCAATTGGCAATGTATGGCTATTTGGCTTTTGGCAGATGCTTGCAGGGCTCGGTCGGTCCGCAGCGTGGATTGGAGCTCAGACATCGGTTACAAGGGAGCGTGAAGAGGGGAGCAGGCGAGCTCACCGAATCGGGTGGTTGAGCTTGTCAGCCCAGGTTGGCAATTTTGGCGGGCCATTCCTGGCTGGAGTGCTCGTCTCGCGTGCCAATATGACTCTGGCGTTTCTCGTCGCAGCTGGCGCAATTGCGGCTGTCGCATTTTCCGTTACGGTACGGGACAGTTCTGCGGGTTCCGAGATCCCGCCCGCCACCTCATCGCCGAAACAAGCGCCAATCGAAGCGAACCGCCACTTTGGACGCGCATTCAGGCTGCTTGGATTGCCAGCATTCCGTCTCATAATCGTCGGCTCAGTAGTCCGTCTGGGACTCATCGCAATACGAAATTCCTTCTACGTGGTTTATTTGCACCATTTGGGTTGGAGCCCGCTGAACATAGGCATTGTACTTTCCCTGGGTTCGGCCGCAAGCGCCGGGGCAGCTGCCATGACCGGTACCTTGCATCGCAGATTTGAGGCCGAAAAACTTTTGTATATGAGTCTTTTTGCAATGGCCCTAGCGTTTACGGCTGTTCCTTTCTTCGGATCCTTTATCTCCCAGTTGATATGCCAGGTGGTGTTCGGGGTAGGAAACGGACTCTCGCAAACTTCGTTGATAAGCCTTCTATCCAAGGCCACTCCAAGGCAGGACCAGGGCCTAGCTGTTGGGCTGCGCACTTCGGTGAATCGAGCAGTTCAGGTATCTGCTCCGCTGCTCTTTGGTTCGCTTGTAACGTTTGTAGTGCTTCCTACGCTTCTGCTCGGTTTGGGGGTGGTTAGCCTGGCAAGCCTCACGGGCGCATTATGGTTTCTCAGGGGTTCCGCCCAAACTCAGCCAGACATGAATTTGTAAGCAATGTTATGAAAAGTCTTTTCCAACCGAAGAACGGCCATGCGGTTCCCGGCGAATCCCGGTTGGGATCTGGCCGCGGAGCGCTAATCGCCACTCCGACGTCTGCTTGATCAAAGTTGGGGCCTTATCCTGCGAGATATGATCGCGCGCCTTAGGATCCACAGCAGGATGTAGTTGCGATTTCATGAGCAGCGCCATGTTGTGAATAAAGAGCTAAGGCAAGAGTTCATTTAACTCGCGACTATCGAATTTTGAATCCACCGCACGTCCTTGTCGGAGCCGACTTTGGCCTGCAGGCAGATGGCGCCGACCCCTTTGGCATGAACCAGCGTGGGAGTCTCCTCCTGGAATGGCTTTGTTGAATTGACCCGAAAGTGGCGCTTTGCTTTCAATCAACCCACAGAGCTCAAGGCTACGAGGCAACATGGCCACTGCCGGAAGTCCTGCATTCGCGACGAGGTTGTTGTAACTTAGCCAGAATTGAAGCCCCGGGAAGTTGGTAGATGGAAAATAACTTTTAGGCCCTGTTTGTTGTTCGGTTCCCTGAGTCTAACTAGTATCTATTCTGCCAGCTCAGACGGCAGTATTTATTAGCCAGCTTTTGCCCGCCACCGACTCGGTGCTTTGAGGCTGAACGGCGCAGATAACCTTTCCGAGGTTTAGGACCATTTATGCAGGTGGTCAGGTTATTCTGCTGGGTGATTCTGTCCTATTATTAGCGCATTACAGTTTTTTGATAAATCAACAGTGAAGGGAAGTCGCTTTCATATGGAAATCGATATGAACATTCTCGATGACAGTCTTCGATCTTGGCTTAGAGAAGATATTGGGCATGGAGATATAAGCACGATTCTCACAGTGCCTCCTGGGATATTGGGAAGGGGCCGTTTCTTGATGAAAGAAGATGGAATCATCTGCGGTCTTCCGGTAGTTGCCAGAACGTTCAGCCTGGTTGACGAGCAGATAACCGTCGAGCGCTATGTCGAGGAAGGCCAGGCGGTTAAAAAGGGAGACGTCATCGCAGAAGTCTCAGGCGACTTGGGCAAGATAATGGGCGGTGAAAGGGTGGCGCTAAACCTACTTCAGCGGCTTTCGGGGATTTCCACTAGGACCATGGCATTTGTAGCGGAGACGAAGGGATTTAAGGCAAAAATTCTTGATACGCGCAAAACCACCCCAGGTCTGAGATTTCTCGAAAAATACGCAGTTACAGTTGGTGGTGGCCAGAACCATCGTTTCGGCTTGTTCGATGGGATTCTCATCAAGGATAACCACATCAAGGCTGCCGGAGGAATAACCAAGGCTCTGGAACTTCTGAATAAGTCGGCACCACATTTTTTGGCCGTAGAGGTTGAAGTTGAAACATTGGACGAATTGCGGGAAGCTTTGCAATTTGGGGTTCCGGCAATTCTGCTAGACAATATGTCAACTGAAATGATGGCTGAAGCCGTGAAGATCACTAACGGACGGGCCAAGCTGGAGGCAAGCGGAAACATGACGGTTGAGAGGGTCAGGGAAGTTGCCGTAACCGGAGTTGACTATATCTCGGCTGGATCATTAACTCACTCTGTGAAGTCCCTCGACATCTCGCTCAAGGTCTCTTGAGTTTTAGAAAATCAGCTAATGGTGGAGCTGGACCTTGGTTCGACTGGTCGTCCTGGCTCAATCTTGCCTTTCGGTTCTCACTCAAGAGGCATTAGCAGATCGGCGTTTTCACACGCTGCCCACAAGCTTTTCAGGACTCGCCTGGGGGGCAATTAAGAGTGGCCGTATCCCATCCCGAACGAAACCATTGGTCAGGATGGCTCCTCGTTGGCATCGTCGGACAGGATTTGGTTGATCTCGAGCTCGGCATAACTAATTCTGGATCTGCAAAAATCTATTAATTCCTTGGCTCTGCCGACTTCTTTGGCCAATTGGTCTATGTCTTGTTCAGTTGAGAGCCGTTCTACGAGTTCACGCAGCTCGTTGAGCGCGTCGACATATCCAAGCTCATTGCCGGCAGATTCAAGCACCAGCACCACTCCGTTCATTATCCTCATTAGTTGTTTTCGTCTCATTCACGGTAGCGATAAAACTACCATGGCCGACAATACCTTTTATTTTCTGACCCACGTTTATTTTCTCGATAGTTCTGATCAAAGCGCCTGACTCATTTGCGAGAAGTGAAAATCCTCTCTTTGACATTTCCTCCGGATCGCTCGCCCGGGTAGAGCTTTCGAGGAGATCCAGGACATGCGCTTGACTGCGCAGTACTGACAG
>JAJYFX010000337.1 GCA_021785315.1 Actinomycetes bacterium
TGAAGCTAAATTCCCCTCAATCTATAGCTCATTCAGTCTCAAGATCCCACGAGCACCAAATCGCTTATCGGCCAAACCACAATAACTATGCCACTCCCGATGACTCACAATATCGCAGTAAGCCATCCGGATTGATAGCATTGCGAATCCAGTCACCTAAGCCACAAAACCTATGGCTGGCCGACGTGATGAAAGTTCCGCAACCAATCCCGAAATAGCCACATCAATCCCACAACAACTTTGGCCATGCTATTCCAAAGCCGGCCGAAAAAATCCTGCAGCATCATCCATGCACGTTAAGTTCCCAAATCCCCGGTGGGCGCTAGAGGACTCGAACCTCCGACCTCAGCCGTGTGAAGGCTGCGCTCTAACCAACTGAGCTAAGCGCCCGGCGTTCTTATACATTAGCGCTGCCCACATCGGTGGCACACTCGAGGAGAAGATTTTCTCCCTTGCATGCCTCACAATATCGGCATTACCGAACCGCCTACTTTGCAACTTGGCAACCTCAGGCTTTGGTCGCGCAACGCTACGTCCAGTCTTGGAGCCAACCGACTTTACACCCTGACGCCGATGCAGATAAAACCAGTGAAACTGACTCCACAATTACCAGTGCGAAAACCTTATTCGCAATTGCGACCGGTCAAAAAACTCGAAGGTCTTGACCACAGCAGATGGCTCTAGGCGGGCCAAGCAGACCGTGCGACAGAGAGGCGTTTTTTTACGACAGTAATTATTTTGTCACGCGGCGTAATCGCCAGCCCACTTTCGGAAGGTCCAAACCAATAGTTCATTGTTGCCCCATTACAAATCACCGATCTCAACTCGCGTCATTTCAGCGAGGTTTTTCTTTTTTGTCCTAAACTATCTGGCCAATGACTCGGCTAACGCAAAGAGAGAAAACATATGGCGTCGTGATCGGCGTATATGGGTTGGCCGCTCTGGCCATACTGATGGTGCCGCATTTTGGCGATCCGACACCGAAAGGGGCCGCGTCGCCATTTATAGAATGGCTCGTCGGAACAATAGCAATTCTCTTGGGCATCGGGCTGATCTTAACTGGAATCAGAATCGCCGCGGGACTCGAAATGGCTGCAGCCGCAATCATTGGCCCGTTGGCCACGCACCTCTTGTACGCGCTTCCTTTAGTGGTCTGGGCAGGATATGTCTCGTTTAAGCGCGGAGCACGCCTCCCTCGGGGTTCCGCTCGGTCAGCATGGTCTCCAGGTCGGTCTGGGGGCAAATCAGTGATCGATGCCAATTCTACGATCCGACGACCACCGAAAGCTTCGCGCAGGTATACACCTCCAAAGCAGTCAAGAAAAAAATGAATTGCTACCATAGTCAGGGAATTCCTAGTTCGTCAGATGCACGATGGAAGACCATCCTCGCTGATGAATACAATTCAAGGAGATACTTTGATCGTCGATAGACTCTCTGGCAAAGCTATTTTCATTACCGGCTCCACAGGATTCCTTGGTACTGCTCTTGTGGAAAAGCTACTGAGAACGGTTCCGGGCTGCGAGCTCTACTTGTTGATCCGACCCGGCAGAACCAGCACTGCCTCCGAGCGTATCAATAAAGAGATACTGAAAAACGACTGCTTCGATCTGTTACGTGAAACCTACGGTGACCGGTTCGAAAGCGAAATCGTCCCGAGAGTCCATGCCGTCAGCGGAGACGTAGTATCTGATGGATTGAACCTCAATGATCACGACCGGAAACTCCTCTCTGACTGCGATATCATCATCCACTCAGCTGCATCAGTGAGCTTTGATTCACCGCTTGACCAGGCAGTGGAAGTGAACCTTCTCGGCCCTCGACGAGTCGCAGAGGCTGCAATCCAGGCAAGAAAAGAGTTCGGAGTCGCCAAAGCAGTCCACCTCATCGCGATCTCCACCGCATATGTGGCCGGACGCAGGCGTGGCCTCTCCCCCGAACTTCCTTTGAGCGATACCCCTTTTTCAATTCAGCTTGATTGGCATAGTGAAGTCGATGCGGCAAGAGGCTTAAGGGCTGATGTGGAGCTGAAGAGCAGAGACTCAAAGATCCTCGAACTGTTTCACAAAAAAGCATCCAAGGAGCTCGGAGCGGTCGGTGTGCCAGTGCTGGCCGAAAAGCAAGAAAAACTCCGGACTCAGTGGATACATGATGAAATGGTTCGCGCAGGAATCGCACGAGCCACTTCGGTAGGCTGGCCGGACGCTTACGCATACACCAAGGCGCTCGGCGAGAAGGCGCTGCTTGAAAAACAAGGCCAAATTCCTATTACCATCGTCAGGCCGTCCATCATCGAGTCCGCGATGCTAGAGCCCAAGCCTGGATGGATCAGAGGTTTCCGGATGGCCGAGCCGATCATAATCTCCTACGCGAGGGGACTCCTTAAAGAGTTTCCAGGGGTGCCTGAAGGCGTTATAGATGTAATCCCGGTGGACATGGTCGCAGCCGCAATAGTGGCAGTCGCTGCTAAAGGACCCCGCAAAGACGGGCCGCAGATTTATCAGGTCGCATCGGGATCGAGGAATCCTCTCAAATACGCGACTCTGGTAAATCATGTTCGAACCTGGTTTCAGGAACATCCTATATACGATTCGGACGGCCAGCCGATAATGGTTCCGGACTGGTCTTTCCCTGGCCGGGGGCGGGTCCAGTCGCAGCTGGACAAGACCTCCAGATTCTTGCAAGCGCTCGAACAGGTCACCGGAATGCTTCCCATTCGAGGAGAGCAAGCTAACTTTATCGTCGACATCGAAAGAAAGCGCCAGGCGGTTGACAGCGCGTTGGGATACGTCGAGCTCTATGGCACTTACGCTGAAACCGATGCAATCTTCAAAATCGACAATCTTTTGGATTTGTACAACTCGTTAGATGAGCAGGAAAAAGCTCAATTCGTGTTCGATCCAGCTGAAATCCATTGGGAGAGCTTCATTCGGGAGATTCATCTCCCTTCGGTTGTCCTGCACGCAAGAGTAAAGACAACACCTACCAAACGTCCGGCGAAATCCCGGGTTGAACGAAATCTGACCCTCATTCTCTCCAAAGAACGGCATCTCGCAGTATTTGACCTTGAAAACACCATTATCTCTTCCAACGTGGTCGATACATATGCCTGGCTGGCGACCAGAAGGCTCCCTAACCTTAAAAAGGCCCTGTTTGCGGTTGATCTAGCGATGCAAGGGCCCGCGCTGCTGGCGCTAGATCGAAAGGATCGAGGAGATTTTCTCAGATCCTTTTATAGAAAATATGAAGGCGCCAGACCGCAGGCGCTCAAAAAGGACAGTCTCGAGTTCTTTAATGCCTACCTGCTCAAGAAGTCATTTCCTGCGGCGATAGAAAGAGTCAGGCGCCACAGGAGCCTCGGCCACAAGACATTGCTGCTCACCGGAGCTCTTGACTTTGTTCTCGAGCCGC
>JAJYFX010000338.1 GCA_021785315.1 Actinomycetes bacterium
CGTATTTCAGAACAGATTGTGGGACGGATAAAAAAGGGAAAACTGACTGAGGAGGAGGGCCAGGCAATATTGGCTCGAGTCATACCAGTCTCAAGTTTTGCCGAAGCAAAAGAGGCGGACCTGGTTGTGGAGGCTGTGTTCGAGAACCTGGAACTAAAGCAAGAAGTATTCCGTGCGCTTGATCAGGTTATGCCGGCAGAGACTATCTTTGCCTCGAACACGTCGGCTTTACCCATTAGTCCGATGGCGGCTGTTACTCAGCGTCCGGAAAGGGTAATCGGGGTGCATTTTCACAGCCCCGTCGTTGTGATGCGCCTGGTGGAAGTAATTCGCGGATTGAGGACCAGCGATGAGACCTTTGCTGCTGTTCAAGAGTTCCTCCAGAAGGTTCAGAAATCTCCGGTCGAGGTCAAGAAGGACTCTCCCGGATTTATAACGAACCGCGTTTACATGCCAATGTTCAATGAGGCTGTTTGGACCGTTTACGAGGGGGTTGCTACCGCTGAAGACGTTGACCAGGCCATGCGTGATGGATTCAACTTTCCGATGGGTCCCCTTCAGCTGGGCGACTTTGTGGGGTTGGATACCATGTTGCACATATTGGAGGATCTTAACGAAAGATGCGGCGGCAATAAGTTCATTCCGTGCCCTCTCCACCGGTCGCTGGTGGCCTCAGGTTACCTCGGAAGAAAGTCCGGACGAGGATTCTATGCCTATGAATGACCATTATCCACGACTTGCAAAGGCATTCAAACCATGACCAAGGAGCTGAGATAATGGAAGACATCGTTATTGTTGGTATGGCCCGAACTCCCCTGGGTCGTTTTGGGGGCGCCTTCCGGGAGGTTCCGGCTGCCGACCTGGGAGCAGCTGCCATCAGAGGTGCTATCGAAAGTGGAGGTTTGACTCCCGAAGATATAGATACTGTTCTGTATGGGAATTGCCGCCAAGCCGGAAACGGGCCAAATCCTGTGAGAACCGCCGAGGTGAGAGCTGGTATCCCAGTCAATGTGCCGGCGGCAACAATCAACATGGCATGTCCTTCGGGAATGAAAACGATGATGCTCGCGAGCCAGTCGATTTGGAGCGGCGAAGCTCGTGCGGCTATCGCCGGAGGCATGGAATCAATGAGCACCATGCCGTTCATGGTGAAGAATATCAGGTGGAATGGCGTAAAACTTGGCAACCGGCTGATTGAGGATTCTTGGAGCGATACGGTCGATTCGCTGTGCAACATGACAATGGGCCAAACCGCGGAGAATCTTGCCAGGAAGTACAAGATCAGTCGAGAGGAGCAGGACTCGTTTGCCTTGCAATCCCACCAGAAAGCTGCGAGCGCCCAAGATAAGGGATATCTGAAATGGGAGATCGTCCCAGTATCGGCAGTAGAGGGTCTCGACCCCCAATTAAAACAACTCGACTACGACGAGGCGATTCGTCGAGATACTTCCCTGGAAAGATTGGCCCGGCTGAGCCCAGCATTTGACGAAGAAGGTTCAGTAACGGCCGGTAACTCATGCAGTATGGGTGACGGCGGCGTCGCAATGGTCGTAACAAGCCGCAGCGTGGCGAAGGAAAGAGGGTGGGTCCCTCTATTTTCGGTGGTTTCGTTTGCCCAGGTTGGCGTAGAACCAGCGCTTATGGGGGAAGGGCCGGGCGTGGCAATTCCCGCAGCACTTAACAATGCTGGAATGACTCTTTCGGATATGCAGTATATCGAAGTAAACGAGGCGTTTGCCGTTCAGATCCTTGCCAACGAACGAGTGCTCAATTGGGACCGTGATCGAGTCAATGTTCACGGCGGGGCGATCGCCATGAGCCACCCGACGGGTATTTCCGGCGCCAGGATTGTGATGTCGCTGTACAACGTCCTTCGAGTAAATGACGCCGAATTAGGTATAGCCAGCATTTGCGGTGGCGGCGGCGTAAGCACTGCCATGGTTATTCGCCGAGAAAGCTGATAGGAGAACGCTATGGGGAGTTCGGTCAAAATGGACGTCGAGGACAACCTAGCCTACGTGACGATTAATCGTCCGGAGGCAATGAATTCGCTCGACGAAGCCGCGCTGGCGGAGCTCGATAAGCATTTTAATGACATCGCGGCCAGTGACGGGATCCGAGTTGTAGTTGTCACTGGTGCTGGTCAGAAGGCATTTTCGGCAGGAGCCGACCTCAAGGAGCTGGAATCCAAGAGTTCAAGCGCGATGTTGGGCCTTTCTGAGAGGATCCACTCCCTATATCAAAGGATAGAGGGCATGGGAAAGCCGGTCATTGCGGCCGTCAACGGTCTGGCTCTGGGCGCGGGATTCGAGCTCTGCCTTGCGGCACACTTACGAATTATGGCTGATTCAGCTCGAGTAGGATTTCCCGAGATCACTCTCGGCGCAATACCAGGTTACGGGGGTACTCAGCGACTCAGCCGGATGATGGGTCAGGGTCCCGCGCTGGAAATGCTCCTAACGGGGGAGTTGATATCGGCGTCAAGAGCATATGAGCTCGGTATTGCGAATCGCGTGGTTCCACAGAGTGACCTGATGAATACCACGAAGCTGCTGGCCCAACGTTTGGCGGGATTCAGTCCATTGGCCATGCGGGTCTTGCTCCAGGTGTTCCAACTAGGCAAGGAGAGTCCACAGCAAGCGGGTCTGGCGCTCGAGCGCATGGGAGTAGCCACCCTCTTCGCCAGCGATGACCTTCGAGAAGGAATAGCTGCATTCAGGGAGAAGCGCACCCCATCGTTCCTAGGGCGCTAAATGATCGGGCCCGGGAAATGAGCAAGTTAGTTCTTTTTGAGCGCGATAAGGATATAGCACTTGTAACGCTGAATCGCCCTGAGTCGATGAATGCTCTGAACAGAGTTATGTTCACAGAGTTGAGGCGAATCTTCGCAGAGATAGATTCCGATCCTGCAATCAAAGTTTCAATTCTTCAAAGTGCCGGAGGCCGGGCGTTCTGCGTGGGAGTGGATTTAAAAGAGCGCCAAGGCATCACCGATGAGGAAGCCGATGATTACCGTCGAAATTTGGTTTTTCCTTTCTACCTCGGTTTGCATGAGCGAACCAAGCCCATGATTGCTGCGGTGACCAGTTATTGCCTTGGAGGAGGATTTGAGCTGGCTCTCGCCGCAGACGTGATTGTGGCTGGCGAGTCGTCTCAGTTTGGGTTGCCGGAAGCGCACTGGGGACTGATACCAGCCGGCGGCGGACTTCAGATGCTTACCCGCATTGCCGGACCGCTGAGGACGAAGGATTTGGCGCTTACCGGTCGTCGAATCGATGCCAGGGAGGCACTGTCTATCGGCGTGCTTTCACAGGTGGTCCAAGACGATGCGGTGGGCGCTTCGGCTCTTGCTATAGCGAAGAAGATCACTGAGAACGTTCAAGCCGCTG